>NZ_CALDDG010000027.1 GCF_937936435.1 uncultured Sulfuricurvum sp.
GTTCCGCCCAGCTCCAGTAGACCGGCTTGGAACGCTCGATCAACAGCCCTTTTTTCGCTACAGAGCAAAGGGTGCGGTAGATGTTGGCCTCAAATTTGGAATCCATCGTCAGATACGGATTGTCCCAATCGGCAACGACACCCAATTTTTTAAACTCTTCACGTTGGATATCGATAAACTCTTTAGCATGATCACGGCACAATTGGCGTACTTCCGCCGTACTAAGAAGCTCTTTTTTCTGCTTTCCGCCCAGTTTTTTCTCGACTTGTTGCTCAATCGGAAGCCCGTGGCAGTCCCAACCCGGTGTAAATCGTACCGACTTGCCGTTGAAATAGTGGTATTTGACAATAATATCTTTAAGAATTTTATTCAAAGCATGCCCGATGTGGGTGTGACCGTTTGCGTACGGTGGACCGTCATGCAAGGTGAAACTTTGGGCACCTTGACGGTTGGCTTTCATTTTGCCGTATACATCTTTGGCAATCCACGATGCATAGCGGGAAGGTTCGTTTTGGACTAGATTTCCACGCATTTGGAATTCAGTCTGAGGTAACAGGAGGGTCTCTTTGTAATCCATTCGGATCCCTTATTTCATAGCGTATAAAAAGTGGTGCATTATAGCGCTCAGGTGATTAAATTTTGCTGTCACTGTGCTATACTATCCCAATTTTATACAGGAAGTGACTATGAAAAGAGACGTTATTTTTGTCGGAAATCGGTTGATTCTCAATGACGCGTTTGAACGTTATATTCTCCGAAGTATCAAAAATCGCCTCACTTCTATCGATTCTATCAGCTATTTTGATGAATCCGACAAAGGGTTGTTTCTCCACCTCGAAGCTCTGTTGAAAAATGACTCCAAACTCATCATCGTTACCACCAAAAACACCTTTACTATTGTTGGAAAACTGCTCAGTACCGTAACCGCCGACAATCAAATTCTCAAAGAGCAGATGCTGATCCCTTCTCGTGCCAACATTCTCGAACATGGCAGTTATCTCTTAAACCACAATAATTCCGAGATCAATGTACTCCTCGCAACGGAGGGGAAAATGCTTCCCCCTATTTTAATCGACGACGAATCCCGCCTGGCGACCATCCATCTCTTTAATGAAGAGCTTCTCAGTGCTCAAACGCTGTTAGAACCTTTAGCTCAGAATTTCGATGTCCGACTTGAATTCAGCGAACTTATCGAGGGGTGGCTCAAAATTAAAATTCACACCCGACGCCACGGAAATCTGGCACAATTTATCGCTTCGGCACGAGGGTTGATGCACCATAAGGTGATTGCAGCATCCAACATCGCCGCATTCATTATCGAACGGTTGGGAAGTCACCATAAAAAACTCTCCTTTGCCGAGAGTTGCAGCGGCGGCTCGCTTGCCCACTTTTTTACCTCCCAAAGCGGCGCTTCGGCCATTTTTGAAGGTTCCCTCGTCACCTATTCCAATACTTTGAAAGCCAATTGGCTGGCCGTCGATGACGAATCGATCGAAACTCACGGTGCTGTCAGTGCCGAAGTGGTGCTGCAAATGTCCGAGGGTTCCATGAATGTCAGTTTTGCCGACTACGCATTGGCGATCAGCGGTGTCGCGGGACCGACCGGAGGAACCGATGCCAAACCGGTGGGCACCGTCTATATCAGTGCCCGTTCAAAAACTTCTGTCCATACTGAGCGGTTTCATTTCGAAGGAGACCGCAATTATATTCAAGAACAAAGCGTCCTGATGGCGGTTAAAATGCTTTTAAATATTGATCGGGAAATGTTTTTTGCCGCTTAAGCAAATTTTGCTTGACAAATAGGGACTTTTCCCCTATAATTTCGCCCTCACAATCACCGAGTTTGGTTGGTTGAAGAGGTCTCGTTAGCTCAGCCGGTAGAGCATCTCACTTTTAATGAGGGGGTCGATGGTTCGAATCCATCACGGGACACCATGTGCGGTTTTAAGTGACCCTTTCGTCTAGTGGCCAAGGACACTATCACTTCATGGTAGGAACAGAGGTTCAAATCCTTTAGGGGTCGCCATTTGTTCGATGTTATATGACACGGGAGTTTAGCTCAGTTGGTAGAGCGCTACCCTTACAAGGTAGATGTCACAAGTTCGAGTCTTGTAATTCCCACCATTTTAGGTTGCAGCGGTAGTTCAGTTGGTTAGAATGCCTGCCTGTCACGCAGGAGGTCGCGGGTTCGAGTCCCGTCCGCTGCGCCACCTATCCTTTCTTCTTTATTTCATCTATTTTTTAACATTAATGCGTTTCGATCATACCGCGCGGATATACTTTTTTTCGCATTTCCATCCGTTCTTGCTTTAAAGCATCCTGCTTGGGTCTTTGCGATTCTTTAAAACTCTGTGCACGCTGTACATAACTCTCTTGCTCTACTGCTTTTCGCTTCATCCATATTTCATTACGTTCTTGCATACTTGCAGAAGGAACCTCACTGGCCATCAACGATGCTATCGACAAAGAAAAAGCGATCATCCATTTTTTCATATTCGTACCGTTTCCCTTAACTGCTTTGATATGCACTTTGTGCTTGTACTTTTGCATTTGCTGCCTGATACGTACTAGCAGCCTGTTGCCCTTCACTTCCGGCTAAAGCGGTCAAATCAATCGTGACCTGATTGCCCAATGTCGGATTCACGGTCGATTGATTCGGCACGGATGAAGATGGTTTTGTACTCTCTTGCGGCACCTGCGAATTGTTTTGCTGCTGCGCAGCCGGGTCCGGACGCCCCATTTGCATTGAACTCGGATAGGGAGATTGATAGATATAGGATGATACCGTCATAATATACTCCTCTTCATTGGATCATATAAAAACTATAATCCCATCTGCTGAAAAATAGGCTTAAATTTCTTGTTTAAATATAGCGTTTGATAACGCAAAACAATGGACTCTAATCGCCCTTTCAGAGAAATTCCTTTACAATGACCCATCTATTAGAGGGAGCAATGCATGAATATTGTTTTGATCGGTATAGTCCTAATCGTCGTCGTCACGATTTTACTTTACAATTCTCTGATCGCCAAAAAGAATCAGGTAGAGAATATTTTTGCCGGTGTCGATGCCGTTTTAAAAAAGCGCTATGACCTCATCCCCAATATCGTCGCATCGGTCGAACGCTATATGGAGCATGAAAAATCGACCCTAGAAACGATTACTTCGTTACGTTCCTCAGCAATGAAACCGGGAATCAGCGATGATCAGAAAATAGCATTGGATGCAAAACTCAGTGCCGCGCTCGGTTCCATCAGCGTCGCAATCGAGAACTACCCCGATCTGAAAGCCAACGAAAACGTTATGCACCTTCAACGTTCTCTCAATGAAATTGAAGAACAGATTTCCGCAGCGCGACGTGCCTACAACCAAGCTGTAACCGACTTAAACAATGCGATCGAAATGTTCCCGACCAATTTTATTGCATCATGGATGCACCTGGAGCGAAGAGCCGTTTTTGAAATCACCGAAAATGAACGCCGAAGTGTCGATGTAAATGCTCTTTTTAAACGCTGATGTGCCGTAATGAAATCGATTACGGAACTGACCGATTTTTACTATAACGAGCTTTACCCTTCTCTCAAAGAGCTCGAAGAGCAACGCCTGCAAATGGTCTGGAAAATTAAGCTGTACGGTAGTTTTTGGTTCATTTTCAGTAGCCTGATTCTCATCTACATTCTGAAACAGCGCGGATTTATCGATCCGATATTTTTTTTATTCTTATTTGGAACGATTATTCTGGGAGGTGTCATCTATGATTGGTTTTCAAAAGACTATCACGGCATCTTCAAAACAACCGTTATTGCCCCTATTGTCCGTGCTATTGACCCCTCCCTCCTCTATAATCCCGGCTTTCCGATTGCACAATCGTTATTCGAACGAAGCGGCCTTTTCCGTCATTCGATCGATTACTATAACGGAAACGATTATGTCAAAGGGACGATAGAGGGGACAGAGCTGGAGTTTTCAGACGTCCACGCAGAATACGATATAGAAGATGCCAAGGGGAGAAAACATCGTCAGACGCTTTTCAAAGGGCTGTTTATCGTCTCCGGTTTTAACAAACATTTCAAAGGCAAAACAATCATTCTCCCCGATTCAGCCGAGAATAATTTCGGCTCTCTGCTAGGAGGGTGGCTGCAATCGATGAATTTCAGCCGAGGTGATCTTGTCCGGATGGATGACCCCGAGTTTGAAAAATATTTTGCGGTTTACAGCAATGACCAGATCGAAGCGCGATACATTCTTTCCCACTCGATGATGAAACGGATCACCGATTTAAGAAAAAGACTCAACGTCTCTTTGTATATCTCCTTTATCAGTAATCAGATGCACGTCGCTATCGAAACCCGCAGAGACCATTTTGAACCGAATGTTTTTACCTCTTTGCTCGACTATCAACAGACATTGGAATACATCCGAACGCTTCAAAATACGATCGGTCTAATCGAAGAACTCAAACTCAATGAAAAACTGTGGAGCAAAGAGTAGTTAGAGCTTTTGTACAGCTCGCCCTAGTACGGTATAGAACTGTTCTAAATTTTCCGTAGTCCCTTCGATCGTAAAAATCGCACCCTTCTCTCCGAACTCTTTGGAGAGGATTCGAATATTTTTTTGAATGCTTTCATATTCAACCATGGAGACATTAGAGTAGTTACATTCGATTTTTTTAATAAAGAGTTTCTCATATGGCAATAACGTTGCTTGAGCATGCGCCGCGTTTGCAGCCTCGGCATAGGCACGCACCAATCCGCCGGGTCCCAGTTTCGTCCCGCCGAAATAGCGAACGGTTATGATCGCCGCATTAATCATTTCATGCCCCTGCAGTACCGCTAATGTCGGCTTGCCCGATGTCCCTTTAGGCTCGCCGTCATCGCCGGAGGATTCAACGATTTGATCAAATTCATTGAGACTTCGTGACGCACTTACCCAATGGACTGCTTTAGGGTGGAGTTCTCTCAAACGCTCCATTTCACTCTCAAACATACTAATCGGCATAAGATGGGCGATAAACTTCGATCCTTTGATCTCGATTGTATCTGAGCTTATCGCATTTACCGTAACCATCAATCCCCTTCTTAAAGGTGTAATTATATAATACCCGAATGAAATATTCTCCTCAGCAATCGCTTCTGATCTGGTACGAAAAAAACGGCCGTCATACTCTACCCTGGCGTCTTACCAAAGATCCCTATCCCATATGGATCAGTGAAATCATGCTTCAGCAGACACAGGTCAAAACGGTCTTAGAACGGTTTTATTTCCCCTTTTTAGAACGTTTCCCCTCACTTGAAGCATTAGCCGAGGCGCAACTGGACGATGTCCTCAAAATGTGGGAAGGGCTTGGTTATTACAACCTAACAAAATCAACAATAAAGTCCTATTTATAGGGATTTTATAAATATTTTTGCCACTTTTTTACCACTTTTTACTTTTACTTGCAATCATATAATTTGCTGCTAAACTATCGTCATCAAATACACTTTTACCATTAATGTGTTATCATTAGATGATAACAAAAGGAGACCCATTGGGTGATTTAGAAAACCTGCTGTTGTTAGACGGTGAAATTTTTCCAATGGACAACGGTTATTGGGTCAAATTTGAAGCCAAAACCATCGAACCCAGTGAAAACATTCCACATGGAGTTCGATATTCATTAACCCTGCATGATAAAAGCAATCATCGGGTTATCGGTTTTGACAACGCACACAGTTTCAAGCCCAGTGGCTTTCGATATGGTGCCCGAAAAACGACTTGGGATCATATCCATAAAAAGGAAGAAACTTTTCCTTATGAATTCGATTGTGCCGGAAAGCTGATGGAAGATTTCTGGAACAGCGTCAATTATTATCTTGAAAACCATTAAAGGAGCGAAGATGACTTCACGAATACTCTATGTCGGTATTATGAGCAAAGCCGATTACATCAAACGCACCATTGCTATTGCCAAAGGGGAATACAAACCCAAAGCGAATGAACCGAAAGTTTGGTTCGAGTCAATCAAATCACTGGCTCAAGTCCTCAGCAATGAAAATCAGGAGCTTTTGAAAATTATCGATGAAAAGCATCCAAAATCCTTGAGTGAATTGGAATCTCTAACAGGACGTAAAAAATCCAATCTCTCCCGTACTTTGAAAACACTCGAGCGGTACGGCATCGTTGAATTACAAAAAGAGAAGAATAATCTGATTCCAAAAGTAAATGCAACTGATTTCCGAGTCGAATTTGGATTTGGAAGTTCTGCGGCATAACCATCCATCGGATTGACAATCCTCGATTGTCTTTCCATCAATAACACTTTTTTCCCTTTGAAACCATCTACCCTTTCCTCTATCAAACATAATCTCCTGTATCCCCTTAGACTTATCGTTTATCCCATCATTAGCAGTTTTCCTACAAAGAGGTTGAAACACTCGTTTAAAGGTGTTTAAACGGTGATTTAAACCATCTTTGAAACTTTCCCATTCGAGATAAACGATAAGCCTAACGGACGGAGAAAACTTTGTTTGAAGGATAAGGGTGTCGATGTTTTCGAAAAAAAGAAAATAATCGAGATTCCGAAAACCTTCAAACAGAGAAAATCGTTTTTTTAAGATGAAGGAGAAAAACCTATGGAAATTTATATCACTGACTTAGCGGCATATAACAACGGATACCTTATTGGAGAGTGGGTATCTTTACCAATGGATGAAGATGATTTAAAATCTAAAATTACAGAAATTTTATCGATTGGTGCGGAAGCGTGTGGAGACGATGAGCACGAAGAAATATTCCTCACCGATTATGAGTGTGATTACTTGGAAATCGGAGAATATGACAACCCATTCAAACTTAATGAAATGGCAGAACAAGCCGATGAACTGAACGACCACGAAGTTAAGATGATTCGCTTCCTTCTCCGCAACGGTCTAGTAAAAGACTTCGAAGAAGCCCTCGAAAAATATGAGGATGTCATTATCCACGAAGATTCGACTATGGAAGATGTCGCTTATGATTTTATTGATGGATTTTACAATCTCAAAGATTTGCCTCCAATAATTGCCAACGCTATCGATTATCGCAAAATAGGGAGAGCACTTGAAATGGACGGTAGGTATTTTGAAGAAGATGGGGACATCTATGAATATTTGGGGTGATTTTGCTCCGAATTATAGATAAATAATGCAATTATCATAAGCAATCTGTGTAATAAATTTTTTCATATGAACAGCAATCATATTTTATGTATTTAAGTGTTGAAGATATCCTGTTGTAATACTGGTGATATGACTGCGCCAATATGGTGCATCATATTCCTCTTTCCCTAAAAGAACTGAATCAAGTAGATTTTTAATGTGCATATTGTCAATTTGACCACTTTCAAACAATGCAGTAAAAATATTTTTGTAGTCTTCAAGAGTCATAGGCACAATTTTTAGATACATTTTCTCATCATTGGTGGCATACCACAATCCATTTCTAAATGTTTCGATGGTATTAGTATCTACCTTATTTGCAAGAAATAGACCATATACAGGTTTTCCATAGGAAGAATATTCCATCTGATATTTTGCAACATGTCGTCGAACTGGCTCACCTTCTGCGGCTTCTTGCCGGGAGTTTTCTGTAAGAGTAACTTCTAATACTAGAACATAATCATCAAATTCAAATATCGCATCTGCTCTTCCACCCGGTGCTGTATTCACTGGAAGAAAATCTTGGTCAAGTTGAAAGCTTCTAGCTTCATATGGTTGATTTTTGAGTTTGTTGATTGCTAAAAAAGAGCGCCACACTATCCATTCAAAGTAAGCCGGAAATTCTTCTTTTGGAACTTGTCCTTCTTCTTGACTAAATGGCAGAATGAAAGTTCTGCTGTTGCGTCTTATAATCGCATCCATATAAGCTACAATGTCTTGCCACTGCTCTTTTTGTTGTCGTGAATAATCAATTTCCTTCTGCATAAATAACTGTTGTTCCAGTGTGTAGCGTAAAGAGTTAATACTTTGAACATTTGAGTAATCAACAGCGGTCATATCAACAGCTAAACCCTTTGCTTCCACTTGTTGTTTAAGGTCTTCCAAAAGTTCCTGTGCGTGAAGAATATCATCTGAAGGTAGTTCGGCACCATTAAAAAGTTGTATTAAATATGCTTCATCCGAGCTTGGTCTTCTGTCATCGACAACAAGTTGTTTGGCTAAAAGTTCTTTTTCTGGAATGATGACAATTCCTCGTCCCCTACTTTGAAAAAGACCAGTTGCTTTCAGATATCGGATGTTTGAATCTGCATAGTCTTTAAGAGTGTCACCTTTTACCGTCGTTGGTTCAGCCATTCTTTCATACATATCACGGTCAAACGCTTTTTTATTGACAGCCCCAGCTCGATTGGTGCGATAAGTCAAAATATTCTGAATAATTTCGTCAATATTGTTTTGAGTGCTTGTAGTCTGAACAAACATACCTATTTCACGTTGATATAAGTGTGTATTGCCCGTCACATTTTTGAGTTGAAGCATAACATTTAATACATGTCGCAAAGGAGAGAAAACTTCATAATAGTTGTAAGATTCAATTACAGACGGGATATAATAAGCTGATAATGCCCGAAGAAAGCATTCATTAACAGCAGATATGTTATCAGCACTTAAAAGATTTTTCCCATTGTTCGTAGTTGTGTAAGGTTTGAAATTTGGATTTATTTCAGCAGCTTTTTCATGGACTATAAAACCTAGTTGTGAAAGTGCTGACCTCCATTTTCTACCCACATCAGAGGCATCCCCATTTTCAGAGTCTGCTTCTATCCGAGCTACTGAAACGACTTCTGATTCATGTAAAAGTTCTGCAAAAGCTTGTTCATTTTCTCTACCACTTAAATTTCCATGTAAAGAAGACTTATAAAGTGCTTCAAGCCCTAACTTTAATCTAAATGGGTTGCGAACTGTTGTGTTGCCAATATACCAAGGTTTATATGCCATTAGAATCCCACGAACAAATATTCTAGAACATCATTGTTATTGTCATTGATTTTGTGACTTTGATTCCCAAATGAATATTTGTGATTTATAGAAATGACTTCAACATGCTGTTTGTATTTTGACATTAAGGATACCATTTCGTCTAATGTTGGAAAAGAATTAGAAGAGTAAGAAACTACAATGATTGAATCTTTAAATTTTTTAAAAAGCTTATCGAAAGCATCAGAAGCACCCATACGCGATGAAAAAGGAGTAGGATAACTTTTGAACTTTTTGGTTTTGGTGTGCCACTGCATTTCAACACCTTGCCAATCACATGCTATCCCTTCAACAAAATGATATCGGCGAACATATTCATTGTCAGAATGAGGGCTATAATAAGGAGGATCCATATAAACCAAATCCGGTTTGACCCGAATGTCCATAGCATCTCCTCTACGAGATTTATTATGTCGATTGTTAGAAAAAACGGCATCATTGATTACTGCAACAGCATTTAAAAATTGCTCTTCTAACGAGAGTAGAAGGTCTTTCCTTCCATCATCATATCTATCCCCTGTATAAGTGAAAATTCCTCTTGGTCTTTTTTTTACACAAGCTCTAATAAGTGCTGAAGTCGCAATTGCTTTTTCATAAGGGTTTGTTAATAGTTTGATGTTGGCTCTAATTGTGTCAATGAGTTGATTATCTTCATCGTTGTAATAAATGTCTTTAAATGTATTTTGAACAAAACAGTCATTATGCTCATTAGGTTGTAAAAGTTGCTTTGCCTTGATTGGTGAAAGTGTTACTTCATTGTTTTCTATCATCGCTTTTGTAAAAGTAGCTCCCATAGCCATATAATCATTGCTAATAACTTCTTTACCTTCTGCTTTAAGCATGTAGCTAACGACACCTGAACCTGAAAAAAGGTCAAGAACCGTTTTGCATTCAAAATGAGATATTACTTCTTTGATATATGGTAAAAGTTTTGATTTTGAACCCATATATCTTGTAGGAGGATATTTTTCTGCTTGTTTAGATATTGGTGTAGGACATTCAGAACCAATTATAAACTTTTTAGGATGAGCAGTAACGACAATATCTTCGCCAGTTCGTTTATTGGAATCTTTATTGATATATCTCTTTGTTTGATACACTTCAATGTCGTAATAATCATATAATTCATGGACGAGGGGATGATTTGAATTGGTTAAAATAACATGACAACCTAAATCAGAAAGCCGTTTTACTTCTTGGGCTAAATCTACATGGTCTTCTTCATAAAATTGTTCTTTGGTGTATCGCTGAAAATCTGAATATTCAGAGATAGGAAGATATGGAGGATCCAGGAAAATTAAATCACCAGGTTCGGCATATTCCTTTAAGATTTTTTTGTAATCACCCTCAACAATTATAGATTTTTTTAATTGTTCCGATGCCGCAGTCAAATTGGGAATATCACATATTTTAGGGTTTTTATAATTTCCAAATGGAACATTGAATCCCCCACTTTTATTGACTCTATACAATCCATTAAAGCAAGTTTTATTCAAAAAAATTGTTCTTGCGGCGGCTTCTGATGCTGAAAGCTGTTTCCAATCTAACGAGCGAATCTCATAATAATAATCTTTGTCATTGTAATGCTGAGAAAGAAAGAAAATTACTTCATCTAGATTATTGGCTACACTTTTGTATAAATTGACAAGTTCCGGGTTTGAGTCAGCAATAATTGCTTCATCCGGATTAACAGCATAAAAAAAAGCACCTCCACCGAAAAATGGTTCAATATACTTGTTATATTGTTTGGGAAGTTTAGGGAGTAAAATGTCAAGCATTTGGGTTTTTCCGCCTGCCCATTTTAGAATTGGTTTTGCATCTTGCTGAACTTTGCTATACATTCTAGTGTTCAAAATTCTGTTCGTTTGTAAAGATGTCACGATATACCAGCTCTCTTAAAAAATCATTAAATATTTTACAGTTATATATCATTTGTTAAGCTGAAAATTGACAATTATTGATTGACCTGTTTGCATAACGGTTAATCAAAACCTCAAATCCTCACAATGATATTCCCATAGTTTCGCATCGACCGCCGTCTTATTCTGAATCAGGATTTCCCAAACGGTTAGAGCCTCTTTATCCGAATACCATTCGACCCCGTTAGGGGTTTTATAGCCGACCATGATTTTTTCCTTTTTGGGGTGTTTATCGACGACCACATCACGGTTTTTATAGACAAAAATAGGTCTCCCCCCTGCGGTTTTATAGACTTCTTCACGGTATCGAACAAACTGCTCTTTTTTAGAAAACTGCTTTTTCTGGTGTATCGCTTCGTCTTTGTAAATGAATCGAAATTCCAACGCCGTCACTTTCCTCCCCCGATAAATCGGCTCGACCGCTAAAGCGATGGAAGTCTTTTCGTTTATCTCTTTGATAGCAGGCGAAATCACCCTCGCATTCAAATCACAGAACCGTTTATAACCCTTTTGCGGGTCAATCCCCATAAGAACTTTGAAATCGTCCAAATAGACCCGTTTCTTGCCTATTTTTAGATAGTCGGAGATAAACTCGTAAAGAGCGACGGAGTGTTTGGACTGCATCCCCTTGATGACTTTCAAATCGACCAATCCATAGATATCGGGATGATTGATGGCGCCAATCAGCTCCTCCTCCATCGAGAACGACACGAACCCTTCTTCTTGGGTATCCGCATCTAAAATCAATCCTATGTCTTTTTTCCAGTCCTTCTTGGATTTCCCTAAAACATTGAACGACACCTTGACCTCTTGCATCTGTAAAATGCTCTCCTTGATGTGGGCGCTGTTCTGCGCTCCCGTATATTGTTTGATATCGGCGACGTTGGCTTCGAATCTCCGTTGTTCTGGATTGGTTCGTAACGATTCTTTGACTACGAACAGCAGATAGTTGTAAATTGCTCTTTGGGAGCGTGTCAGTTTATTGGTCATCTGTATAAGACCGCTGGCTTTTTTTATCATCATTTTTTCACCTCTTAAATTGAATTACGAACTTAGTTTAAAAAAGCACTCGAAGAAGTCAAATTTTTGCACCGCTTTTTCGTATTTCATATACAAAGTGCCGTTAATATGGCTTGATTCTGGGGAAACGGTTTGCCGTCAAAGGAATACGAACTGCCGTTGATGCCTCTTGAATACATCGTTATATGGGTTGTATTCAACGGCTTAAACCTGAATAAACAGATGATGCTGTTTTTATTGAATAAAACACTCCCAGAGTGTTTTCCCATGACATTGTGATTGAATTTTTTTGCGCTCCTTTTTTAAATCACCGGCGATGAGTTTTTTTTTGGATTTTTGGATGGCAAATTGGAAGCCAGATTGAGAGGATTATTCAGCAGGAAAAGTATTGTCTCCGTAATACGGTGTCAATAAGGTGGCTATTTTCTTTTTATGCTTCGAATTTTAGGCAAACAACATCGATTTCTTGTGTCCATTTCATTATTTTTTATAATAGTTGTATATGAGTTAAAGGATTTTAGATGAGCAAAAAACGATTATTGACCCGCTTCAATATCCAATCGGAGTTATTGGAACTGATAGAAGAACAAAGCAGAAACCAAAACATCACCAAGCACGATTATTTGAACCAGTTATTATACGACAAACTAATCAAGAAGGATAACCGATTATCCCACCATATCGCCCGCGATATTGAGAATCTTGTCTTGGTGCTATTGACCAGCGAGCAAACGTTCCCAAGCATCAAAGAAGCGATGGACGCAGGCATTCATATCGACCCTATCAAGCGAAACATCCTGATGGAGCGCAGAGAAGTGAAACGGGGACAATTTAAAAGCTTTTGGAACCAGATCCTGAAAGAAATCAATCCCGACCAGTTTTTGGAAATTAAGACAAAAGAAGCGGCAATAGAGAAATTAAAAACCATCTTTCGCATCGTGTTCGAGAACAAGGAGGTGTTCGCATGAGATACTCCGAGTCGAAGAACCTGAAACAGTTGAACACCGTCTTCAAAGACACCCAAAAAATCTACGATGGGAAACAAAAGACCGCTCTTATTACCTACGTCCAAAAACAGCACAACGTGTTCGAAAGCGATAAGAAATTAGGCGATGGCGGCGTTCATCACTACATCATTTCCCCATTATCACCAGAGTCCTATGAGAAACTAACCCCTGAGCAAAAAAAGATTATGGAGGAGGAGAGCATCCAATGGAGCAAAAACACGTTTGAGAAGTACGGATTCATCGGCGCATTGGAATACAACTCCGACAAAAGTGATAAGGAATACTCCAACGGCTTTCAGAACATCAAAGAGGGGTTTCATCTTCACCTTGCCGTTTCGGAGAAATACAGAATCAGAGGGCAAGCCGATTTGGTGAGTTTGAGGGAGTCTCTGGCAAACCATCTGTCCAACAACATCGATGGCGATATGAGAACCATCTTGGGAGTCAAAAACAAAGAGGAGATGGAATCGTTCAGACGCGAATCGATATCCCGAACCCAAAAGAGAAACGCCCTTGAAAATCTAAAAAACTCCCCTGAATTTATAGAGAACGACGCCGCGATTAAATCCCTAAACGGTGAGCTGTCCAAAGTATTTACCGCTTTTGGGGTGAGCCACACCGTGAAAAACGACCTGATCTCGATGAGCAAACACGAAAGACACAACATCCTAAGCAAAAAGGATGACCTAAAAACCGAAATCGGCTCCCTGCAAAAAGAGGTCAAAGGACGGCGCGACGAAATCAAGTTCCTTGATCGCTTGATTAAAGACGAACAGAGCAGCATGAGCGACACCGAGAGATTGTTTAACGACGAATACATCGCATTGAAACGCTATTATCAAAAAGACTTGATGGGTTTTAGCTATTGGGCAGAGGGTCAGCATCAATGGTTCCGAAAAATCAAATCCGACCAATTGAAGAACGGGGAAATCGACACGGCTCAATTTTTATATCAGGTAGCCCAGAATAAATCATACTGGCATTGGTTGAAAACCGACAAGAAAGAAAGACAAGAAGCGACGCTACGGGAACGACAACGCGAATTCAAAGCGAGATTGTTCGAGATGGGCGACATCATCCGAAATCTTCAACGAGACCGCTTGAGCGTTGCCGCAATCGCGTCGATGGACAGAAAAAAACTGAACGAGAAACTGGCGCAATACGAAGGGGTCGGGAAACTGTACGAATCGCACTACGAGGTGTTTCTAAAACGAATCGAGCAAATCCAACAGCACATCTCAAAATTGAGGGTGAAAAAAGTGATGCTTGTTCAGAACAAAAAACAAAAACAGTCCAGAAAACAGCAGATGATCGAGGACATCCTGAAACTGGACGCAACCGCTGGGGGCAAAGGTTTCGAGACTTTGACAAAGGGAATGGAGAAAAAATACGACGTTCAAATCACCAGAGGAGGAGCGCAACCCGATTCCATCGACGTGATGAACAAAACCATCCACATCAAAAAACCCAAAAAGGAAGGGGCGTTTGCCCACCTGCTTCGGGGAATCATGAAAATCACGAATTTCTCCGAAAGCTCGGTCTTGGATAGCCTGAAAACCAAAACGCTCTTTAGAACGGTCAAAAAGAGCATCTACGCTCAATATCCGACCTTCAAACCGAGTCTGGAACAGGCACAATCGCTGGAGGACTTCATCGTGGTGTTTGAAAAGCTGAAAGAAGTTCATAAAAGACGGGAGGAGGATTACTCGCCGTCATTATGAGAGTTGGGCGTTTTTACGATAAATCTCGATACGTTTGTTCAGCTCTTCGCTCAACCATTCCCCATCGCATTTGGGGAGGATTTTAATGTACTGCAAATTCTCCTGAACGACTTTTAAAAGACGGTTAGCTTCATCTTCCGCATCCACCAAAAAGTAATTGGCGGAGGGGTTGGCGGAAGTATCGCTCAAAAAGAGCCTTTGGGCTTCGATACCGTATCTCTCTGTAAAATCATCCTTATTTGCTTCAATCGAGACGAGAATAATTGTCATCTTCTGAAATACATCAAACCCATTGAAGTAATCGTAAATCAGCATATTCACCGCAAAAAGTGCTCTTTTTTTCATTCGATACCTTCTTCTGGAATGATGATTTTATCTAAGGTAGCCGTGAAAATATCGTCGCTGTCTTCGTATTTGTATTGAAAGACTTTTTCGTTATTCTCATCGATGGTAATTCCAACAGGGATGACCTCTTCGGGGGTATCTTCATCGATATCCAACCACACCATCCCCTCTTTTTCCATTTGCCAAAACACATGATAGGTTTGCTCGTATTCGTTGTTAAATTCAGCCGAATCCTTGAGAGCGAACCCAATAACTTTGCTCGTCGTTTCAAAAAAATGGTTAGGCGTTTTTCTCACTTCATAACGGATATGTCGAACAAGTGCGGGTGCCAATTCAGAGAGCAATTCGGTGTCTTTAATGCCGTACACTACCCCTTTGTTCCAAAGTTCCCTATTGAGCTTGTATTTACCCTTTTCAAAATGAACCAGTCTGTGGCACCGCAATATTTTTAGAGCATCTCGCAATAACACTTCTTTACGAGAGGGCTGACCGACCTTTTTTTTCTTTGTCTTGATCGTATCAGAATCTTTCATATCGTTCGATTCCTCATCGATACTTATAAAAGCGTCAAGATTTACCTTGGCAAGAGAACTTCGGTCAAACTCTTGTTTCAAGTAATTTTCAATCATATATTGCAAGACAACGACACTGGCTTCAAGGGTCTTATTAACCTCTTTAGAAAAAAACCGCTGGCATAAATTCAATTGCCCGATACTTCCATAGAGTGCAAAAAGATCCTCACCCTTTTTGATTTTTGACCAATCATGCACGGTGTGCATTTCTTTTTCTTCAGAAGCCAAAATTTATCTCCTCTCCATTGTCTTTTGGTGTAGAAGGAGTTTCAGCCATTATTTCTCCCGAACCGTCATATTCATCGTTATCGAGATAGCGTTTTTTCAATATTTCGAAATTTCTTCTAATTAGAGAATGGTACTTTGCATCATCACTGATGCTTTTGACCATATCTCCAATCTCGTCATAGCTCATCAATAAAGCGTCGGAGTTTTTATAGTATTTATTGGTTTTTTTCAGCTCTTCAATCGTTAATAAAACCGCTTCTATCAAGACATCTTCATAGGTGCGAACTTTTTTTCGTGCCGCCATACGACCCCCTAATACACAAAAAAGAGATTTCAAACTTTACATCTTTTTAAATCAAACTCCCCATTTTAGCATGTTTTTTCTTTGTAGGTAAATAAGCTCTTTTGAGAGTTTATTTTTCGTCCTGAAATCAAAATTTAAAGGACGAAAAATGAAAAAACTGGTCGAAAAAATCATTCAGGGTGGGAAATACCTGAAAGGAAAGGTTGAGTCTGTTGTTAATGGTATTGAAGCCAATGTAATGGACTCCATCGAGAATGTAAAAGAGTTGGTCAAATCGTTGGCGCTGGTCAATGCTACTCATTATTACAACAAACATAACGGTAAGGGTAAAAAAACCCTAGTTCAGGTTCTATTCGAATACGTGGGGAACAAACGATTGTTCTGGAGATGGGTGCAGTTGATTCTAATCAATCGTATCAATTTAGAAGTCATTAAAACTATCGTGATTGCGTTTACTGGTTCTGGAAGTGATTTTTTGAATATAGCTCCTTTTTTCATCGAGTACATGAAGAAAACTGGTAAAAAATTGACTGTCGTATTTAACGACTTGAACCCTTCGATTACAAATCTTTTGAACAAGCTTGTTAATCCAAAAAGTCGTGAATTGTTGAAAAAGGAAGTTAAAAAAATCATTGCGGAACAAGCAAAATGGTTGAGCGCGAATCCGACACTTCAAGAATTCCAAGAATTCCACCGTTGGTTGGTCGAAGAGTTGAACGAACTTGAACGTAAAGGGTATATGAACATCCGTCGCGCGGCATTGTTTCTAATCCTTATGAACACAACGTTCGGGGGAAACTATAAAATGAAAAAGGGTATCAGTAAAGTCAGTATCTCCAGTGACATCAAAAAATTCAAAAAATACGACAAAGTAATTGAGAAAATCGAAATGTTCGGATTTTTCCTAGACCACTTCAACGTCATTGTGGAAAACAAAGACTACAAAAAAGTGATGAAAAAATACGATGGTAAAAATACCCTTATGGTTATCGACCCTCCGTATTTGAAACAAGATGCCAATGTTCTTGAATCTACCAAAGTGGATTACGGTGTAGCGGACTTCCCTCACGAAGAATGTATCAACATGGTTAAAGGGCTGAGTGGTCAATTTATTTACCACAACTACCGAAACAACGTTCAAACCCGTATGTTTGCTGAAAACAAAGAGATTGGGATGATGGAAATCAACAAAGCGATCAACAACTCTAAATCGGTTGCCAATAAACCGAAAGCTCGATGTGTTGAAGTGATGTATTTTTCAACTTGGAACAACGAAACAACCGTTGAAGAACCAACAACCGAGGTTTCCACGGTTGTAACACAACCATCCGTAGAAGTGGAAACAATTATTGAACCAACGGTTCAAATTGTTCCAATGGCTCCAGTGTTTCCAGTCGTTCCCGTTATCCCTATGGTTTCGGTGAGTTTATCAGGAGTTATCAACAATAACATCCATTTTCGACATTCAAAAGTGGTCATCCCATTTTTAAAGTCGGTATCGTAATAGTTGATACACACCCAACAATTACGAGGAATTTAACTGTTTATGAGTGTGTTAAACCCCTTTGGAACCCCGAAACCGACCCTTGATGGTATGAGTGGTCGGTTTAGACGGGTTTTAATGGGTTAGGGGTCTTGATTGACGGGCGAATATTAAAAATTAAAAGGACAAAAAATGAAAAATTTATCTAATCTAATCGAGTTTAAGGGTATCCATATCAATGAGGATGGTGTAATCCACCTTTCCTATACGGGTGACGAAGGTGTTCTGTTCGATGTTTCAATGAGTATCTATGAAGATATGGAGATGATTAGTGCGAAACATTTTGAAATTATTTCAAAAAAAATCCGTCAAAACTATTCTCCCATGGAGGTTTTTGAGTTTATCAATACAGACCTTCAGGGGTATGTGAACCTGTTGAGTCAAATCGTTTTATCTATTGCTTCATTGCAAGAAGATATCGGTGAGAAAGTTGTGTGTATTGATTCGTTGTTTGGAATCCAAAAATTCTACGACATGGAAGGAAATCCCCTTGCAACCAGTACGAATCTACTTGATAAAGATAAATTCACAATTTACAAAATGCTGTAACGGTTGTTCATGCCTTCATAAGGTTGAACAATCTCTATATTTTCAAGAAAAAAATCATTTGACAAAGGACATACAATGAGATATTTTGATAACTACAAATTTAAATCCCTATCTGACGGCGGGTTTGATGAACAACACCAATTGATTTTGGATCAAATCAACTCTATTAAACAAGAAAAGAATTTACCTGATTTGATTGATATTTTAGAGGTATATACATCGAAAAAAGACATGCCCGTGCATCTGCAATGTATCGAAGTTGATATCCATGAAGAAATAGATGGTTCTTTGGATTTTTTCAATGAAGGATTTGAGCATACACTACAAAATCCTGAGGATGTTTTTAGAATTGATTTTTGGCGGTATTGGACATTTTGGGTAGGTATCAGTATCTATGTTGTCGACAAATTTAGTTCAAAGAAATGGCTATATCTAATCGAAGATGAAGACGAATTAGATGAGATGTATCGTTATGAAGCAACCTATCCAAACAATGATTCGAGTGCTTTACTTCAGTCTAGTGATCAAGATATGATCGAGGTGTTTATTGTAGGTAAATTGACTTTTGTAGAATGAAATAATCTCATTATCAAAATTGAAAAGGATGACCAATGAATGAATTCGTTCGCAAAACATTACTCGAAAAATACAACAAATTGACCCTCACTCGGGAAGAAGTGAGTCGGGAATTGTCAATTTCTATTTCGTATCTTGATAAATTGGTAGCGGCAAACCAACTTCCAATTCGTTATCACCGTTTGGGAAATAGTCAACGGGCAAAATACGCTTTTTCACTCCAAGATGTGGCAGATTATTTGAGTTTTGTTCAATCTCAAGTCGCATAATCTCCCTTCCTCCTTCTTCTCCCCTTTTTTTCCATCAATCTATTTTAATCCCCTTGACATAATCCTTAATCGCAACCGTGGCAACGTCAGGCATCAACTGTGCATATCGCTGTGTCGATGTAATTGATTTATGATCAAGCACCTTACCAATATGAGACAATGGAACCCCTGCAATCGCTAAATTTGAAGCTAATGAGTTTCGAAGATCTCTAAGCGTCATACGGTCATCTTTTTTACGATGTATGTTGACCGTCAATTCAAGTATCTTATTCATTACACGGGGATATCGATAAATTTTTTCATTCGGTTTTCTACTCGATGTAAAAATATAATCATCAGGTTTTTTGCCGTAAGAAAACTTTTTCAAGAGCTCTTTAATTTCATCGGATGCAATAGAGGAAGAATACCAGTTATCATCAATTTTAAAATTACAGAGCTTGATTATCCCATTATCAAAATCGATATCCCCTGCCCTAATCGATAAAATGGTTTTTCTACGCGCCGCTGTTGTAATCGCTAATAATCCGATAAGATATACGTACCTATCCATTAGCTCAAACGATTCACTTTGCTCTTTTAATTGTCTTAGGAAGGCAACTGTCTCGTCATTGGAGAGATATTTCAGCTTTATATTGTTGTTCTTTAATCGGAATCCGCCATGAAAAGGATTTCGCCCCATGTATATTTCTTCTTTTAGAGCATAATTGACTATGGTTATAATCATCCCGTAGATAGCATTAACGGTCGAACTCGTTAATTTATACTGCCTTGCCTGATTCTCTTCTTCCGACTCGATATATTCCACAATACCGCTTTTATCTCTTGTAGGACGCTGTTTGCGTTTTCGTTGCATGCCATTTTTTCTAACGTACGTATTTTGTTTTTCTTCAAGAAATTGCTTGATGTCTTCTTTTGTAATGAGAGCAATAGGTTTGGAAGCGATTGCATGATCTTTAATGTGAGTGTTGTATTTGCTCTTGATATTAAAATAGTCTTTGGTGTCTTTCTTTTTTTCCATATACACTCTAGCAATATCATTTAAAGTGAGTCTAACGGTATTCTGTCGAGTAGCTTTTGGAATAAAAAAAGAACTGGTGGATCCTTTTTTGAGATGGGCTCTTTGTTCATTGAGTTCTGATTGTTTTTTACGGAGCAGATCCCTTGCTTTGGTTTGCGTCATTTCAGGAGAATCACCCACTTTCTCTCTAACGGTTTTATTATTAAGGTCTTTATACTTGATGTAATAAGAAATAACCTTGTTCTTTTTTTCGTATTTTTCGACACCTGCAAATTTTCCACCGATAGAGACGAATTTACTCATAATTTGCCTTTATTTTTTGCCTACTATTTTACCACCAATGTCATATTTTTACCACCATTTTTTAGCTTTCTTAGCTTTTTTGTGCCTTTATGGCATTTTTTTTACCACCAGTAGCATTTTATAAAAATAGTGATTTGGATACAATATCATATGTATAAAGAAGTCCATAAATCACTTTTAGACTGGTATGAGAAAAACGGCCGTCACGAGCTACCTTGGAGACTTACAAACGACCCATATAAGGTATATGTGAGCGAAATAATGCTCCAACAGACTCAAGTAAAAACTGTCCTTGAACGGTTCTATTTTCCCTTCCTTGAAGCGTTCCCTACAATGGAGGATTTAGCCTGTGCGAGCCTCGATGATGTCCTAAAAAAATGGGAAGGATTAGGCTACTACACCCGTGCGCGCAATCTTCATACCGCCGCACGAGAATGCAGAGGAACCTTCCCCCGAACAGCCCACGACATGATCTCTCTGCCGGGCATCGGCCGTTCAACTGCCCATGCTATAGCCTCATTTGCCTACAATGAGCCCCTTCCGATTCTGGATGCCAATGTCAAAAGAATTCTCCACCGTTTTTTTGCTCTCTCTAAAAGGGATGAAAAACAATTATGGACCTATGCCTATCAGCTTTTCGATCCAAACCATCCCTTTGAATACAATCAGGCGATGATGGATGTGGGTGCAACGGTATGTCTTGCCAAAAAACCTCTGTGCGACGTTTGCCCGTTTAAGCCGGCATGTCTTGGCAAAGGGTCTCCCGATGCCTATCCTGAAAAGAAAACGACCCGATCCAAACCGATTCGAACTTCTGTTATTCGCATCTATCGGCGGGATAACCGTTACGCCCTGATGCAGCGGAGCAGTCGTTTTCTGCACGGATTATGGGGCTTTTCCGAAACAGTCAATCTGCCGATAGGATCAACGGATCATTTTTTAGGGGACATCACTCAACACTATTCTCATTTTACATTGGCCGGAACGGTTTATTTATCAGACGAACCGTTTGAAGACGAACGATTCGAGTGGTTTAGCCTCGATGAAATAAAAGAGCTCTCTCTCAGCCGTGCCGATCATAAGGCCATGGCGTTATTACGGTATAATTTAGATCAAAAAAGGGAGGATGGATGTTAAAGAAAATCAAAAACTACTTTTTTGGCGCATTTCGGGCGATTTTCGTTTACCACCATACCTCACTTGAGTTTCGCGCCAAAATTTATACGGTTGTCATCGCCGGAGCCAATGAGCCGTTAAATCACTACCAATCAACACTGGAAGAGATTGTCAGAGAGATTTATCATGAAGCGGATCGGGCAGAAGCTTTGCTCCTAACGGTAAAAGAGTATTTAGTCGCTATCCAAAATAAAAAAACAATGAGCGATGAAACGCTTCTGATCGATATTATCAAAGAGCTGCGTCTCGTACCACGTTATGCACTTAAAATCGAACCCGAGCACCTTCGTCGGCTGCAAGAATGCACTCATGAGCACGATTCTAAAATCTATCAGGACAGGCTCATCGAATTTTTAACACGAAAACGGAACGAATACGAAGAGCTTAGACGATAAACCGCTTCGGATCGAAAAAAGTATCGTCGCTTATATGGCCGAATGCCGAGTTGATCGATACGAACAAATCGGGGTATTTCTCTTCCATATCATGAAGCATCGCTTTCATAGAGGCGCGGGCATGAGGCATTTTAACGTCAAAACGCATTGACGGGCATGCTTCATCTCCGATAGTAGGCATCTCATTTTCCAACGCACATGCAGCCAGTTGACGTTCCCGTAACTGGATCAGAGGGCGTATAACGATCAGTCCGTTCCCTGCTTTGTATTTTGGAGCCAGAGCCCGCATATGACCGTTATAAATAAAGTTCATAAAGAAACTCTCTGCCGCATCGTCCAGATGATGCCCAAGTGCGACCTTGTTGCACCCGAACTCTTTTGCGGCACTGTAGAGAGCACCTCGTCGCATGCGGGAGAAGAAACTGCAAAACGAAGAATTTTGGCGAATCTTCTCCCCTGCGATTTCATAGGTATTGGTCTCATAAATTTTATGGGGAATCGCATGTTGGACACAGTGCTCTGCCAAAATGCTCAAATCTTCCCCCATACCGTACGTGACTGTTACGGCAAGAATTTCAAATTTAAAAGGAGCTCGGCGTTGCTGCTCCATCAACGCGTGAACCATTGTTAGAGAGTCTTTCCCGCCGCTGAGACCGACGAGGATTTTATCCCCCTCTTCAATCAAACCGAACGTTGCATTCGTGCGCCCGATTTGACGCATAATTTTTTTACTCAGTTTAATGCCCAATGCGTGCTACCATCTCTAAAATAAATTTGGCACTGACGGAAGCCGAGCTTTTGAGGAACGTGTCAAAGTCCATTCCCGCTTCACCGTCAGCCGCATCGCTGATCGCCCGCAACACAAAAAACGGAACATTGAAGTTCTGGCATACACATGCGACACTTGCCCCTTCCATCTCCAGAGCATCCGCATTGAATGTTTTTTCGATCCACTCTTTACGCTCGGCACTGGCTACGAACTGATCGCCGGTAGCAATGATGCCTTCATACAGTTCAATCCCCATATCAACTGCAACCTCTGCGGCAAGAGAGCGTAGATCGCTATCGGCTTCGATCATGACGCTTCCCTCAGGAATAAATCCGTACGGATGTCCGAAAGCAGTGATATCGACATCGTGTTGACACAAAGCGCTCGCCATTACCAGATCGCCGATTTTCAAATCTTTGCTGATTCCACCTGCAACGCCGCTGAACAAAAGTTTTTGCGCTTTGTAGCGTTCAATCATGACCGATGCGGTAATCGCCGAAAATACTTTACCGATTTTAGAATAGGCGATCACCAATTCATGACCGCCATACTGACACTCATAAAAAGTATTACCGGCATATTCGCTCGTCGTATATTCGTTTACAGCTTCAAGAATCGGATCGATCTCTTCACGCATCGCACCCATCAGTGCTAATTTCATATGTACCCTTGTTTAAAAAATTTTTGCAATGTAGCGCCCGAGTTTTTGCAGGTGATGATTTAACTCTACGCTAAGTCCTTCAGCCTCGAAAAGCCCCATTTTGTATTCGATACTTCCCATCGGAGTGACGACACGGCTACCGCCCCAAAAGCCTAAGCCGTCTTCAAATCCGACCCGATTGACGAAAATGACATAATTATGACTCAAAAGTGCAGCCGCTTTCAAAAGGGCATCCCACTGCGCTTCGATCCCGATCCCCTCCTCTTGGAAATCACGAGCCGGCGACGATGCCAATACATAAACGATCTCGGCATCCGATTCGGCAATGGCGGCAATCGTTTCAGCCCGCCATAAATCCTCGCACACTACCATGACAGCTGTCCCGTTTGGAGTCTCAAACGCACGAATCTCATTTCCTGCGGCGAAATATCGCCCTTCTTCAAACATTCCGTAGGTCGGCAAATGGTTTTTATGATGGATGTGGAGCAATTCTCCTTTGGAAAAGTACAAAGCGCTGTTATAAACCTTGCCGTCATCCCACAACGCGGCACCGATAACGATGTCGCATTGACGGCTCTGATGGGCCAGAGTTTCCAGTTCTTCTACCCGCCATGCGTCTTCAAAGAGTTTGTCTTGCAGTAAATACCCGCTTAATGCGAGTTCGGGAAAGACTATGACGTCCGCGTCTGAGTACTGGTCAATCATTGTAGAGACTTCTACCAGATTAGAACGGTTCAGTTTCGGTGCGGACTGGATTAAAGCAATTTTCATGCTAATACTTCACAAACCTTTGCCAGAGATTCCATATCGGAAATCCCCAATGTCTCAGTATCTGGGGCATTGCGTTTATTAAGCCCTTTCAGAACGGCTCCGTTACCGAATTCAATCATCAAATCGATTTCAGAGGTGATCGCTTCAATCGATTGTTTGTATTTCACCGGCTGGATCAATTGTACTTTGAGAAGTTTCAAAGCCTCTGCTTTTGTCGCATATTTTTCTGTCGTTACGTTGGAAACGATCGGCGCGCTGAAGGTATCATTGACCATTGCCTCCATCGCTTCTCCTAACGGCTCCATAGCACTGGAAAGAAGCGGACAGTGGCTCGCAATCGACATATTCAACAGAAGTGCCCGTTTTGCACCGGCTTCTTTAAAAACGCTCTCCATACTTTGAAGGTCTTCTTTGATTCCTGCGACAACCAATTGCCCGGCTTGATTATAGTTTGCCGGCCAGACACGTTTACCTTCGCCGTTAGCCTTGCTGCACAACTCTTCGACAACTGCGTCATCCAATCCTAAAACCGCCATCATCCCGGCATTGATATCTTCACATGCTTTTTGCATCAGCATACCGCGTTTATGGACAAGCTCAACCGCATCAACATAATCGATTGCACCGGATGCGCATAAAGCGCTGAATTCACCTAAAGAGTGCCCGAGAAACATCACCGCTTCACACGGATTGGCTTCTTGAAACAGGCGATAAGCGATCATCGATACGAGTAAAATTGCTGGTTGTGTATACGCCGTTTGATCGAGTTGCTCATTTTGTTCAAACAAAAGTTTCGCGAAATCGACTCCGATACGTTCACCCGCTTTTTCAAACATTTCACGTCCCAGAGGACTGTTATCGTAAAATGATTTTCCCATACCGATACTTTGACTCCCCTGTCCGGGGAAAATCATCGCAACTCTTTTTGACATTAATTCTCCTTGGTTTCTAATTGATAATCCGCATGATCCGCAATTTTTTTGCGTAATGTGTTCCGGTTCAATCCCAGCCGTTCAGCCAATTGCAATTGGGATTTAAACCGTTTAATCCCTGCACGGATAAGAGGAACTTCATACAGATGAAGGAATTCGCGGTAGTCGTTATTGCTGCCTAATCTCTCGACCAGATAGTGTTCCATGATCCCCATTAAATCGTTTTCATTGATACTGTCAAACAAATAATGCAGATAGACCTGCCGACGAAGTGAAATTGCATTTTCGCTTAGATCGGGTATAAACCCTTCTAGATCAAATGGCTCAGATTTTCCGAGTGTTTGACGCGCCTCTTTTACAAAAGCATCGATCAAGACATTTACATCTTCGCTCCGTTCACTCAGTGGCGGCAATGCGAGTCGAATCGTAAAAATCTCATCCAGTTGGTCTTGCGAATAGCGCCCGCCGCCGGTTGCGATGACGCGGGTACGGGTTTTTTGAATCGTTTCGATTAGACGCTTCAGATTGGCAACATTGTCCAGACGATGAATAATAACGTCGCTATTTGATTCTATAGCATCCAAAAGTTCATCGAAATGACCCGCATCGATAATAGGTGCATGGGGGAGGATATAACGGGCCAGAGTCAACTTCCCGGTCCCGCGTTCTCCTAAAATGATGGCATTTACCCCTAAACCTTTGAGTAAATTTGCCGTTTTAAACGCTTCGATCGAAGCGTTTGAAGCCGTTAGAAAATTAGTGACATCCACAGCCGTGATTACCGCCGCTTCCACAACATCCGCTATCATCCACTTTGTTTTCTGCCGGGATACCCGTCATAGCTTCTTCAGCAGACGCGTCACGGATATTTGCGATCGTTACACTGAACATCAAATCTTTTCCGGCAAGTGGGTGGTTGAAGTCGATAACAACGGCATCATCTTTAACCTCTTTAACGGTTACTTGTACCGTACCGCCGTCTTCACCTTGTCCGTAAAGAGTCATCCCGACATTCAAATCGATACCGGCAAATTGTTCACGAGGAAGTTCTTGTTGAGCTTCTTCGTTGTAATCACCGTACGCGTCGGCCGCTTTTACCAAAACATCGCCTTTGTCACCCATGTTCATGTGTGCGATTCCGGCTTCAAGTCCTGGAATAATTTGTCCTTTACCGAACATAAACGTTAACGGATGTCCACCTACATTACTGTCGACGACTGTTCCGCCGTCACGCACTTCGTATACGATTGATACGACTTGATTATTTTCAATTGCCATTTGATGAGCCTTCTTTTAAGATTTTGCGATTGTATCACATTTACCTATGGGGACGCTGAAAACGTACACTTAGAACGATAGCCGATTATTTCAGCTTAGCTAAATGTTCCTGAGCCTCTTTCGCCGCTCCGCTGCTGCCAAACTTAGAAATAGTTGCCTGAAAAAATGCTTTTGCAGTAGCAGTATCCCCTGTTTTTTCCATTGAGATTCCCGAATGAAGTAATAAAGTAGGCATATATCCCGCTTTTTCATTACGTGAAGCGCTCTCTTTATAATAATACACCGCTTCTTTATACGCCTTGCGTTCAAACTGGGTTTCGCCGATCATAAAATACGCTTCCGGAACCTTATATTTTCGTTGAACCATTTGCTCGAAATAGCTTTGTGCATCTGCATATTTTTTTTGAGAAAACAATTTATTAGCTGCTTTTTCTAAATCGGCTTTATCCATTTTTGCCGGATCGACCGTACTTGAAGCCGGTACTTTCACTTTGAGCTCTTTGATCAAAGCCGAAAATTGTTCTTTTGTGACATAGTTACCGTTGATTTCATCAACAACCTGAGTGAGTTCTTCTAACAACCCTTTAAACTGGGCGATATTCGCCGTATTGGCATCAACTGATTTTTTAATCTCGTCGATACTCGTCGTCGTATTGTCATCGGCACTGCTTTGTGTCAGTTTTTGCAATGCGATTTTATTCTCATTACTTGCTTGTGCAAGTCCTTCGACAATCGTCTGCAACCCGTCCAAGCGTTCGGTAACCGTTTCGACTTTCGCGTTTTGCGTGTTGTTTTTTTGAAGTACGGCCTGGATCTCTTTCTTATTTTCGAGAATCAGCTTCTCTTCATTAGTTAAACCGTAAGGATTTGGATGATTCAGATCACCCGCTCCGAACACCGAAGGTTCAGAAGCGGATGCGACCACGCACAGGAGGAATGAAAATGCGATTAGTGAGCGCATTTACGGAAGTTTGAAATCAACGCGGCGGTTTTTAGCCCAGCACTCTTGTGTTTTTTCCAAGCATACAGGGTTTCCTTCCCCGAAACTGACCATAGTGATCGAATCCGGGTTGGCACCGCTGTTAACCAATGCCGTTTTAACTGCATTTGCACGTTTCAACCCAAGAGCATAGTTGTATTCATCGCTTCCGAATTCATCGCAGTTTCCTTCAAGTTTCACCGCTTTGTCTTTGACCAATGCACTGTTTTTGCTCATAGGTTCTTGCATATCTTCACGAATATTAAATTTATCGTAGTCAAACAGGATACTTACCAATTGCCCGTCCGAACCGTTTGTGCCGTTTGTTGCAGATGCGTCGTTTGCATTCGCATTCGTCACCGGAGCAATAACCGCATTGCTGTCAGTTCCGGTTGTACTACCGTTTGCATTTGCGTTTGTACCTACGGATGAACCGTTTGCGTTTGCCGTCGCATCGATAGCAGGCTCTTTAGAGCTACATCCGCTTAAAATCAACATTGCTACTGTCGCACTCAAAAAAGCAACATTCTTCATCATGATATCTCCTCCGAATTTAAATATGCCATTATAATATCTAAAAAATGTTAATACTACCAATCGATAGATTGAATTCGACCTATTTTTAACGGGAAAACGAAGCTTTTATTAACACCGAAACGAATTACTCCGATTGCACTGCGTGAGCCTTCTTGTTTAATATATAAAATTGCTTCGCCATCCGGAGAAAAGCGGGGAAAGTCATTTTCTCCGCTTGCCGTCAAACGCTTGATACTGCCCGAATCAATCGATAAAAGATGAAGGTTAAAGCTGTTACCCGCAAACGTCGCACCGTTTTCACGTGCTTTGTAAACCAGAAAGTTTTTATAGGCGCTGAGTGACGAATTATTTTTTCCCTGATATACCAACGGAACCACGGCACTGCTTCCCGGACGCATGGAGTAAATATTCGGATTCCCCATACGATTAGAGACAAAAGCAATCGAACCGTCTCCCATGAACTGTCCGTTCACATCGATCCCCGAATAGTCGGTCAAACGGGTTTTCCCCTGCGTCGTGAGATCATATAAATAGATATCGGGCTGACCGTTGGGTGCCAATGTCAGTAAAAGCTTTTTTCCGTCTTCGCTTACATCCGAACATACCGCCATACCGTCAGATACAATCAATTTGTCTTTATGCCCCGTCATGAGGTTCATTTTATAAATCGTAGGTTTATAATCCGACAACGAGGTGTAGTACAAGTCGGTTTGTTCACGATTGGCCCATTTCGCAAAGCCGTATAATCCACCGCTTAGGATCACCTTTTGGTACGAAAGTGTATAATCCGCCGCAACAATATCCGAACGTCTTGGACCGCTTAAACGGATAAAAAGGACTTTGCGTTTCATCCATTCTACCGGTGCACCACCCAATTTTCCGTTAATATCATAGGCTATCGCATGTGATAAAAATACTGCCATTTCACTTTGTTTCAAGACATAGCTTTTTAAAAATACATCCATGCCGTTTTGCATCAATTTGATATCGGCTTTAACTCCGCCCGAACTGTCATTTGTCAACCGATAACGAAGCAAATATTGGGCATTTTTATGGTTGGCTGCGGGGTTAAGTGCATCAAACGGTGCAGTTGCATAGCTCTCATCAACAGTAAACAGTGAAAGAACATTCATATCTGCTGCTAACATTTTCGAAAATTTTTGGCTCAAATCGTTACTAACGGGCGATGCGTCTTCAATAGCTATCGGAGCAGGCCCTTCTACACCTTTAATCACTTCGATCGTCGCATCAGCTCCCCATAACAATTGGATTAATGCGAGAAAAAAAAGAACGCTTTTCAAAAAACTACTCCTTAGCCGTTAATATAAATTCCAAAATAGCCTCTTTGCCTTCAGGGTGTTTTGGAAAAACAATCGTGTTTAAACGCTCTTTCAACCAGTCAACCTCTCCGTTAAACATAGTATTTCCTGAATATGCCAACACTTTATATGAGAGCAGTTTCCCATCGGCACTGATATTCATTCGGACACGGGCAATTTGTCCTACAGTCCCTGAGGGAGGGTGAAAATAGGTATAAACCAATCCCTGAATCTTAGCATGGTATTCGTTAACAACCGGACCTGAAGATCCGCCTTGGGCGATCATTTTTACAGAAGGTTTAACCAATTCCAATTTATTCAATTTATCGGTGAAACGGGGAGAATCAGTCCGCTTGTTGAGCTCTTTTTCCAGTACATTCAATTCATCGTTTCGTTTTGTGTTATCCGCCTTTTTTGGAGGAACTTTCTGCGGTTTCACCTGAGAAAATAGATCGGATATGTCCGGAACCGTCTCCGGCTTGGTTTCGGGCACCTCTTCCTGAACTGGCTGAGCTAAAGGGGTAGACGCGACATTGACTGGTGGAGGCGTCTCTTTTGGTTTCGCAGCCGGCATGATAGAGACGGATATATAGTCACTTTTTGTCATAGCGAACTGTTGAACTTTCGGAGAGAGCACAATGCCGTAGCCTGCTAAAAAGAGAACGATAATAAAGAGAGAGAACGAGATCACTCCGCTGAGAAAAAAGTAGCGTTCTTGGTGTAAATTCATTTTACAGCTTTGCTTACAGAGACTCTAAAATACATTTAACCGCTGGTCGCTAATGAGACTTCACGAAATCCTGCTTTTTTGACGGCACCTAAAACCGACATAACCTGACCGTAATCCAAACTTTGATCCGCGCTAATTAAAACCGTTGCTTCATGATCCAACGACTGAGAAAAAAGATAGAAATTATCTCCGAATGTATTTAAATCGAATACCTCTTTATTCACCGTAATTTTTCCCTCTTTAGATATTGCGATATTAACGGGAGGAATTTTAGAAAGCTCTTTTTGTGTAGAGCCTTTAGGTAGCCGAATTAACTCTTCGTAAACGATATTCGGAGAAATTACCATTAAGATAGCTAACAGCACAAGCATTACATCGACCAAAGGGGTGATGTTTAATTCCGGTTTTTCATCCCAATCAAACAATCTCAAACCCCTTTAGAGAGAAGCGCATCACCCTGCATACGAATTAATCCGGACAATTCGTATGCTCTGCGTTTTAGGATTTGATGATAGGTATACGCAAAAATAGCCACGAAAATACCCGATGCGGTCGCAACCAAAGCATCCGATACCCCGCTTGCAATCACACTCATCGTTCCGCTGGCTTGTCCGATGTGATCAAATGTCCCCAAGATCGACACAACCGTACCGAATAATCCGATGAAAGGGGTTGTAGATGCTACTACAGAAAGGAACATCAATCCTTTAGTCGCTTCTTTGGTTGCGGCATACGACGCCATATCGAATAATGCTTTTGAAAGGGAAGATGATGATTTTGTAAAATGGCTAAGATACGCATACTCAGGTATTTGACGTGATCCCAGTAAAAGTGATTCCAGCGATTTGTTTTCAGCAGATATCCATTGATTTAGAGAAAAAAAGCGATAGAAAAAAGTCCAATTTACGGCAATAAAATAGAGAGAAAGAACCAGTAACACGATGAGTGTTACCGGATGACTTTTGTCATAAAAATCGGCAAATGTCTGAAACATGGTTTAGACGAGATTGTGTGCCGCAGATTCGATACGCGCAGAAACGGAAGCGATCATAGCATTAGAATCGGCAACACTGCTGATCAATGATTTTGCTTCGTCTAGCGCTTTGGCGATGTCCCCTTCGCTATCTCCGCGGATAGCGACAGCACCGTCGACCAAAACAACCACTTTATTATCCGTAATTTGGACTACGCCCCAATTCACGACGATTGATTCGGTTTTACCGTTCTCTTTTTGAACATCAACTACTCCGGCTTGGAGTAATGTTGTCAAAGAGACGTGTTCCGGGAGAACACCGAATTCCCCCTCTTCACCCGGAAGGGTGACGCTTTTAGCAGGTCCGTTATAGATAGGACCGCTTGGCGTTAGCACTTCTAATTGGAGTGTTTCCATAGTGTTTCCTTTAAGGCGAGAAGCAATTACTTGCTTTTCATTTTTTCAGCTTTCTCGATCGCCTCGTTCATATCACCGACCATATAGAATGCACCTTCCGGCATATGGTCATACTCACCCTCAAGAATTCCTTTGAACCCTTTCAAAGTGTCTTCAAGTGAAACATATTTTCCCGGTGAACCGGTAAATACTTCCGCAACGAAGAAAGGTTGTGAAAGGAATTTTTCGATTTTACGTGCACGTTCAACCGTTGATTTATCATCTTCAGACAATTCGTCCATACCGAGAATCGCAATAATATCTTGCAAATCTTTGTATTTTTGAAGTGTTTTTTGAACACCGCGGGCAACACTGTAGTGTTCCTCACCGATGATTTGCGGATCAAGCAAGCGTGATGTTGAATCCAATGGGTCAACCGCAGGATAGATCCCTTTTTCAGCGATTTTACGGTTAAGAACCGTTGTCGCATCTAAGTGAGCAAATACTGATGCCGGAGCCGGGTCAGTCAAGTCATCCGCTGGTACGTATACCGCTTGAACCGAAGTGATCGAACCTTTTTTAGTCGATGTAATACGGTCTTGGAGAGCACCCATCTCACGAGCCAATGTCGGTTGGTAACCAACGGCTGACGGGATACGTCCGAGAAGCGCTGACATCTCAGAACCTGATTGTGCAAAACGGAAGATGTTGTCGATGAACATCAATACGTCAAGCCCTTTTTCATCACGGAAATATTCCGCCATAGTAAGACCGGTAAGAGCGATACGGTTACGTGCTCCCGGTGGTTCAGACATTTGACCGTAGCACAGTGCTACTTTGTCCAAAACGCTTGATTCTTTCATCTCGTGGTAAAGGTCATTACCTTCACGTGTACGTTCACCGACACCCGCGAAAACAGAAAGACCGTCATGTCCGTGTGCAACGTTGTGGATCAATTCCATGATGATAACGGTTTTACCGACACCGGCTCCACCGAACAAACCGACTTTCCCCCCTTTAGCATATGGAGCCAAAAGGTCAACAACTTTAATACCGGTTTCGAACATTTCAGTTTTTGTACTTTGATCGACGAGAGCCGGAGGATCACGATGGATAGACCAGGTGTCGCAATCGGTTACTTGATCGCCGCCGTCAATAGTTTCACCGATTACGTTGAAAATACGTCCGAGAACTTTTTCTCCAACCGGAACTTTGATCGGTCCGCCTGTAGCTGTAGCCGCCATTCCGCGAACCAAACCTTCAGACATATCCATAGCGATCGTTCTTACACGGCCGTTACCAAGGTGTGCAGCTACTTCAAGAACAAGACGAGTCGTATTCCCTTCAACACTTACGTTTACTTCGATCGCTTCGTTGATTGTCGGAAGGTAACCTTCGAAATCAACGTCAACGACCGGACCAATTACTTGAGCAATTTTACCAATCATTCTTTCCTCCATAATTATTTCATCGACTCGACGCCGCTGATAATCTCAATAAGTTCAGTCGTAATCGCTTCTTGTCGCGCTTTATTAAACTTGACTTTAAGCGAGTTAACCATCTCTTTAGCATTGTTTGTAGCAGCATCCATAGCCTGCATACGTGCACTGTGTTCAGCAGCAACAGAATCTATCAAGGCATAGTACATGTTATACTCGGCATACTTTGTAACCAATGAATCGAGCATTTTCTCTTCATCCTGCGCTTCTAGTTCAAGCATCGTATTGCCTACTTTTTCGCAGTCATAGTCATCTACGTTTACCGGTAATACTCGGTTTACATGTAATTCTTGGGTAATTACGTTTTTATATCCGTTGTAAATAATATAAACGGCGTCGATTTTCCCCTCTTTGAAATCGTTGATCGAACGTGTCATGAATTCGCTTGATCGTTGCATATCCGGAGAAGAGCTAAGGTTCTTAACTTGATCAAGCATCTCTACTTCATTATAGTTAAAAAACTCAATCCCTTTTTTCCCGATACCGCGAAGACGCACTTTTACTTTTTTATTTTTGTATTCGCTCATCAAGCGTTTTACCGCTTTGATGGTTTGCATGTTAAAACCGCCGCAAAGACCTTTGTCGGCAGTTACAAAAATAATATCGATCATTTCAGGAGCGTCATTTTCGATAAAACAACGGTTTTCGATTCCGCCGACTTTATTGCATTTTACGCGACCTGCGATTTCAGCTATCACTTGATTCGTTTTTTGTGCAAACAGACGTGAACGTTTCGCAAGCTCTTCCGCACGGCGAAGTTTCGCCGTAGAAACCAGCTTCATCGCACGCGTAGTTTTTTGCGTGTTCGAAACACTCTTGATCTGTCGTTGAATCTCTTTCAAGTTAGCCATAAAGATCCTTATTCAGCAACGAAAGTAGATTTAAACTCTTCGAGTGCTTTTCTCATCATTGCCATTGTCTCATCATCGATTTTCGATGTGCTACGGATATTTTCAAGAATTTGCGGGTATGACGCTTCGACGAACGGATAAAGATCCGCTTCAAATTTTACGACTGAACCTGCAGAAAGATCATCTAAGTATCCTTCATTCCCTGCGAAAATAATCAATGCTTGTTTTTCAGCGCCAAGCGGAGAATATGGAGGTTGTTTCAATACTTCCACCATGCGTTGACCGCGTTCAAGCTGTTTACGGCTCACTTCATCCAAATCGGATGCGAATTGAGCAAATGCTTGAAGTTCACGGTATTGCGCAAGGTCAAGACGCAATGTTCCGGCAACTTGTTTCGTCGCTTTGATTTGCGCCGCACCACCGACACGTGATACGGAAAGACCTACGTTAATCGCAGGACGGATACCTGAGTTGAACAAATCGGTTTCCAAGAAAATTTGACCGTCGGTGATCGAAATAACGTTGGTTGGGATATACGCCGCAACGTCACCCGCTTGAGTTTCGATAATCGGTAGAGCTGTCAATGAACCCGCACCCATATCGTCGTTCAATTTTGCTGCACGCTCTAGCAAACGAGAGTGTAGATAGAAAACGTCCCCAGGATACGCTTCACGACCCGGAGGACGGCGAAGGATCAAAGACATTTCACGGTATGCAACCGCATGTTTAGAAAGATCATCATATACAATCAAACCATGACGTGCATTGTCACGGAAATATTCACCCATCGTTACACCGGTATACGGAGCAAGGAATTGAAGTGCAGCCGCTTCAGACGCAGGAGCATTTACAATGATAGTGTATTCCATAGCGCCGTGGTCTTCAAGACGACGGATAACTTGTGCAACTGTTGATTCTTTTTGACCGATAGCAACGTATACACAAACAACGCCGTTACCTTTTTGATTGATAATCGTATCAAGGGCAACCGTTGTTTTACCGGTTTGACGGTCACCGATGATCAACTCACGTTGACCGCGACCGATCGGAACGAGCGCATCAATCGCTTTAATACCGGTTGCCATCGGTTCGTGAACCGATTTACGAGCCATGATACCCGGAGCTTTTTCTTCTACGAAACGTACTTCAGTCGTCTCGATCGGACCTTTACCGTCGATCGGCTCGCCAAGAGCATTAACAACACGGCCGAGAAGCGCATCGCCGACAGGAACGCGTAAAAGACGTCCGAGACGTTTTACAGACATACCTTCACGAAGTTCTTTCCCTTTTCCGAGAACAACAACACCGACACTGCTCTCTTCAAGGTTCATGACCAATCCGCGTGTCCCCTCTTCAAACTCAACCATTTCACCGGCCATAACATTGTTAAGACCGTAAACTTGAGCGATCCCATCTCCGTATGAGACGATTTTTCCGGTTTCATTAATATCTACGTTAAGTTCGAAATTATCAATTCGCTCTTTAATGATTGAACTGATTTCGTCTGCTTGTACTTTTGCTACCACTATTTCTCCTTTCCCGAGGGTTAAATTGCTTTTAAAATGTGCTCAACGAGTTGAGCATTGAGGCGATTTTTTGAAAAATTGATCTCGACGTTAAGATCGTCTACTTCTACACGTACGCCGTCGTATTCGGAAGGAACGTAGGTCAACGAAATCGTTGCGTCCATTTTCCGTCCCAAATCACGGGCAATTGTCTCAACCGAAGTTTGATCAACCGTACTATTACTATAGATACGACCGACATACGTACGTTTTGATTTTGAAATCTCACGCGTCAATTCAGCCGCTAATACAGGAAGCAATAAAAGACGGCCGTTTTCTGCCAATAGTTTGATAAGGTTGTTTACCATTGTACTGTTAGCCGGAGCCACCATGTCCAAAAGCAATTGGCATTTTGATTCCGTATTGACATCGTTGCTATGCATAATCAACATGAATTTATCATTTTGATATGCTTTTGCCACATCTGCAAGAAGTAGTGCCAGATTTTCCAACGACACTTGGTCGCAGCTTTCGATTAAAGGTTTGATGTAACGTTTTGCTATGAGCTCATACTGCATTTACGCCACCTTCTTTTTCAAGATTTCGGTCATCGCTTCTTTGCCTAAAGCGTCATTGCTGCTATTCATAACATCATTCATTACTTCTGAAACAACTTCGCGAACCATTTTACGTTTCTCTAGCTCCATCAATGCTTCATTTTGTTTCTCGATAATCTCAAGTTCTTGTTCGCATTGCGCCAAAATTTTGTCATTCAAAATTTTGTTCTCTTTTTTGCTAGATTCGGCTAATTCGCTTGCGAATCTTTCCGCTTCTTCAATTTTATGTTCAGCGGCATCTTTGAGTTTTTTTGATTCTCGTAGACGTTCTTGAACTTTCTCAAGTTCATCGGCAATTGCCGCTGTCCGTCCGCCAAAATAATTTTTTAACGGTTCGGCCAATACATAAAACAAAATCCCGGCAAAGATCAGGAAGTTTACCGTTCGTTGAACGATGTCCGTAGAGCCCTCTGCAGCAGCTTCTGATCCAAATAGATAGGCGCTGAGCAGTAATACTGTAACGATTATTTTACCCATTGCATACCTTTATATTTGACTTAGTTTTGCTGATACAGCAGATTGGAATGCACTCTCTTCGTTTTGAAGCGATGCTTTCAACCGTGTTCTCTCTTGCGACAATTCGCTTTCGAACGTTGCATACTCAAGTGCCATTTCAGCACGTTTTGTCTCTATTTTGCTATTTGCCAGCGCTTTGGCCTCAGCAATAACTTTTTCTCTTAATGCTGCTGCTTCCAGTTTAGCATCACTCATAATCTTTTCAGCTCTGGCATGAAACGCGGCGATCTCAGAATCGTTGTTGCCAACTTGTTCTAAATCTCTTTTGATATCTGCATCCCGTTTTTCCATATAGCTGAAAAGAGGTTTGTAAAGCAAACTGTTTAGCAAGGCAATAAGGACAAGGAAGACAATCAGTGTGCTGCCAAGCAGCATCGGACTTATATCTAACATACCACCTCCTAAAAGTTGCGTGATTATACAACTTATAAATTGAAGGGACAGTTAAATGTCGAGAAATATCAGGAAAGTGCGTCTAAAAATGACTCAATCTGTAAATCATTTTCAAATTCTAGGGTCATTTTGTAACCTTTTGTGCTACATTTATAACCAAGTTCGGTCAATCGTTTTTTCAACACTGAAAAATCGAGTCCCTGAGATTCTAAAGGAGTCGAAATAGGAGCGGAAGGGGATTTGATTTTTTTGACCATGCTCTCAACATCGCGAACGCTAAGCTTTTGACCAATGATCGAATCGATCATCATCATTTGTTCCTGCGGTTCGAGTCCAACGATCGCTTTTGCATGTCCGGCGCTGATTTTTCCCTCAATTAGCGCTTTACGCCCTTTTTCACTGAGCTGTAAAAGACGTAGTGTGTTGGTAATCTGAGCACGACTTTTGTGAACCGTTTGAGAGAGCTGATCGTGTGTTAATTCATGAATATCGATCAATTCCTGATAGGCCTGAGCCAAGTCAATCGCATTCAGTTCATCGCGCTGAATGTTTTCGATCAGTGCCTGCTGGCGCATCTGTTCGTCGGTAACCGAAACAATAATGGCTTTGATCGTCTTATATTTCGCTAATTTACTGGCGCGTAAACGCCGTTCGCCGGCAATGAGGATGTAACCGTCTAAATCTTCTTTAACAACAATCGGCTGTAAAAGCCCATGTGTTTTAATGGATTCGGAAAGTTCCGCCAGGGATTCGGGATCAAAATGTTTTCGAGGTTGATAAGGATTAGGACGGATTTTAGAGATGACGATCTCTTCTACTCCCCCTTTTTTCGGCAATTCGTTATCATACGCTTCTTCAATTTCGCTTAACAGCGCCCCCAAACCTCTTCCTAATGCCGATGCTTTCGCCATATTTTTCCTTTAGGCGATAATAGCGTGTGCCAGATCTTGGTACGCCATAGAACCGCTCGATTTCACATCGTACAATATTGCAGGCTTACCGAAACTCGGTGATTCGGCTAATTTAACATTGCGCGGAATCACAATGTAATCATCTGCACCCGATTTAAAAAGCTTAGCCTGAAAATGCTGACGCAAGTCGGCAAAAACCTGCCGGGAAAGGTTGTTTTGTGCGCTGTACATCGTCGGCAAGAAACCTTTAATGGTTAGCTTCGGATTGATCGTTTTACGCACCAATTTAACGGTATTAAGAAGTTGTGCCAGCCCTTCAAGCGCAAAAAACTCGCACTGGATCGGTATAATGACCGAATTGGATGCTGAAAGTGCGTTGATCGTCATCGGCCCGAGTGCCGGAGGCGAATCGATGATGACGTAATCGTATTCATCTTTGACCTGAGCAATAGCACGTTTCAGGATTAATTCGCGCCCTTTTGCGTTATCTGCATCATAATATTCTTTCTCTACTCCGACCAAACCGATATTGGAAGGTGCGATAAAAAGCTTCGGCAAAGCCGTCTTCAGAATGATTTCACGCAGTTTTTTAGCTCCGATGAGAACATGGTAAATATTAAACTCGTAATTGTTACGATGATACCCTAATGAAGTTGTTGCATTGGCCTGAGGATCGGCATCGATCAAAAGTACTTTTTTTTCTGCAACAGCCAACGAAGCGGCCAGATTTACGGCGGTTGTGGTTTTCCCCACTCCCCCTTTTTGATTTGCTATAACAATAACTTCACTCATCGTAAACTAAATATCCTTTGGCCATTACACTCTAATGAGCCGTCTTCTAACAAGACGGCATCTTCTAGTGCAACTTTGTCATTATTGTTGTGGGTAAAATAGATTCTGCTGTTCTCAAATTCTAACTGGAATTTACTAAAAATCTGCTTCCATGACGGTAAATTTTTAAACAATGCACAGTAGCTCTTTGTTAAATCGTATGGAACTGCCTCAATATCGATTCTCGAAAAAGTCTCCGGTGCCGACAAAAGATTAATCCCTATCCCGCAAACAAGAAGATCGTTATATAAATTCGTGATCACACCACCGATTTTTTTGTCATCCAAATAAAAATCGTTTGGCCATTTTAGCCAAACCCGCGATCCCAATTCATTCAAAATTTCTTTCATGAGAAAAGCAAAATAGATCGATGATGATTCTAATTTCAAGTCATCAGGCAGCATAGTACGATCAATAGCAAGCGAAATAAAAAGATTTCCCTCCATTCCGATCCATTGATTTCCTCGGGAGCCTTTTCCTTGACTTTGAACCGTTGCACCTATACAGACAGGGGCAGAAACTTTTTTTTGCTTCAACGCCTCCAATAAATAGCTTTGCGTCGATTCAAGCGAATCAAACCAAAGGATTTCCACACCCTATCCGTTTCCCGTTTAGATAATCAACGACTAAAGTCTCTTGTTTCGAAGGGGCTTGAACCCTAAATATACGAAGTGAACCTTTCGTGCATTGAACCAAAACACTCTCTTTATCGATCCGTGCAATGATCCCCGCTTCACCGACACTGCTCTCTTCTTCTAAAAGCATCTTTTTTATTTTGAGTCCGGATACGGTAAATATTCCCGGCCACGGCGTAAAAGCCCGGTATCGATTATAAATTTCGCGTGCATCTGAAAAGTCAATCAAACCGTCGGATTTCAAAATCTTCTTACAATGCGTTGCTTCGGCATTATTTTGTTGAATCGCGGATCGTCGATCCCAATGTCGAATGACCTCTAGGGTCAAATGAACCGCTGCCTCGGTAAGGCGCCCATATAACGATTCTACCATCTCGTCCGCACCGATTTCAAGTGTCTCGATTTTGATAATTGCTCCGGTATCAAGCCCTTCGTCCATCCACATAGCGGTAACACCGCTTTGAGAATCGTTGTTTAACAAGCTTTGCTGAATCGGGCTGGCACCGCGGTATTGCGGAAGAATAGAAGCATGAAGATTGATGCACGGAGCATGTTCCAAAACCGCTTTCGGCAAAATCTGGCCGTACGCCGCAACAATAATCAAATCACATCGGATTGTTTGCAGCTCGTTTACAACCTCTTCATCGCGTAATCGTGTAGGCTGTTTAACCGGAATATGTGCTTTTTCGGCTAAAACTTTAACAACAGGCGGAGTCAGCACCGCTTTTCTACCCACCGGTTTGTCGGGCTGAGTATATACGGCAACGACCTCAATATCGTCTGCCTCAATCAAAGCTTCTAAAATGGAACCCGCATAATCGGGTGTCCCCATAAAAATCACGCGAGTCATTCGCTTTGTCCGTCGGCCTTAAATAAACTTCCTCCGCGATGCTCCCCGTCTATCAAAAAGCTTTTGGCATCACTGAGATCAAAGCCGCTTGCTAAAAACATCGCACCACCGCGTTTAAGGAGAAAATCGGCCGCTTTAAGTTTGGTCACAATACCGCCTGTCGCAAAATTGTGGTTCGGCGAAACCTGCATGGAGAGCTCATCGACAGAAATTGATTCAATACGTGCACGTACTTTTGCATCATTGTAGGTACGCGGATCTTTGTCATAATAGGCATCAATATCGGAAAGAATCACTAATAAATCTGCTCCGAAGTGGTATGCCGCATAGGCAGAGAGCTGATCATTATCACCTAAAACCAACTCTTCCGTCGCCGTAGCATCATTTTCGTTAATAATAGGAACTACATTGTGTTTCAATAGTGTTTCTATCGTATCTTTTGCTTTTTGGGACTGTTCAATCGTATTAAAATTGGCAGCCGTCACTAAAACCTGCGAAGGGAGAATACCATGTGCTTCAAACATCTTTCGGTATTTGTTCATCAAAATCGGCTGACCGATGGATGCCAGAGCCTGTTTATTGGCCAATACTTTTTTATCCAGTTTTAACTGCGTATATCCTGCAGCAACAGCGCCCGAAGAGACCAAGATCACCTCATATCGTTCTTTTAGCTCGGCAATCAAATCAACTAGATTTTGCATCCGTTCTTTAGCTATTTGATTTTGTTCGCTTAAAACCGCACTACCGACTTTTACGACGATCCGTTTCATGCCCGCTCCGTGACAACCATATGATAAAGTGCATACGTCAAAGGTTTGATATTGAGATTGATAGCTGAAGAGATAGGAGCGATAAACGCCGGTTTCGTGTTGTCATAGAACGCTTTTTCAAAACTCTCCTGCTCATAGACCGGATACTCTTCGCTAAATGCAAAACGGCTTTTTTTCACCGCTTCCACGTTAAGCAGTTTTAAGAACTGCTCTGTTTTTTCTACCGCTTCTTCAGGAGTCATCGCATCGGCACGTGTCAGCGCAATCGCGTAATTACGTTCCGCCAGTAAAGGCGAAAAGTTTTGCAGCTCTTTTTTCAGCGTCTCGTATTGATATTCGAGTTCATGATACGATGCCAGATCGATCATAAACAAAAGCGTTTTGGTACGTTCGATATGACGCAAAAATTTGAGCCCTAGCCCTTTTCCCTCGGATGCTCCGCCGATAATCCCCGGGATATCCGCCATGATATACGAATCGAACTCGCCGATATTGATCTGCCCTAGTTTCGGCGTCAAAGTCGTAAATTCGTAGTTTGCCACTTCGGGACGGGCATTGGAGACGGTAGAGATTAATGTGGATTTACCGACATTCGGAAATCCTACAAGACCGACATCCGCGATCAACTTCAGATCGAGCCGAACGACACGTTCGATTCCCGGTTCGCCGGGTTGTGCATACATCGGTTTTTGATTCGTTGAAGACTTAAAATGGACATTTCCAAGACCACCGCGTCCCCCCTGTAAAAAAAGGACCTCTTTTCCGTCTTCCAACAAATCTAACAACACTTCGCCGGTTTCGACATCCACTACCTGCGTTCCCGGAGGGACAATGACGACCAGACGTTTACCTGCTTTTCCTGCCATATTTGATCCCATGCCGGGCTGTCCCTTATCGGCTTTGAGATTTTTGTTTCCCTGGAAATGAGCCAAGGTATGGGTATTATTATCTACTTTAAAATAGACATCTCCCCCTTTACCGCCGTCACCGCCGTTCGGTCCGCCTTGAAGAACGTATTTTTCCCGTCTGAAGGCAACACATCCTGCTCCCCCTTTTCCGGATGAGACGGTAATTTCTACACTATCACTAAACATGGATGTCCTTCACATTGTTTTGACAATCAGCCTCGAAACGAGACGACTATTATTTGCTTAACACTATACTTTATCGTTCAAAGTACACGATTAAAAAGATAATTTTGGATATTGGTTAAAATCGGGCGAAAGCCCGATGGAAATGAAAATTAAGCGGCAGGGATGATAGAGACTTGTTTGCGTTTTTTGTCTTTGCGTTCGAACGCAACGACACCGTCAACCAAAGCATACAAAGTATGGTCTTTACCCATTCCCATGTTTTTACCCGGGTGAACTTTTGTTCCGCGTTGACGGATAACAATGTTACCCGCTCTTACGAATTCACCACCGTATTTTTTGACACCGAGTCTGCGTCCCGCTGAGTCCCGGTTATTCTGTGTACTACCCTGACCTTTCTTATGAGCCATGTTATTCTCCTACTCTTATTTTATATGAACTTACGCAGCGATCTTAACGATACGAACACGCGTATGGTCTCTTCTGAAACCACGTTTCAATTTACTGTCTTTACGGCGACGTTTTTTGTAGATCACGACTTTACGGTCACGACCTTCATTGATAACTTCAGCAGTAACAACAGCACCCTCTACAAATGGAGTACCGGTTTTAAGTTCACCGTTATTCACGGCAAGAACTTCTTTGATTTCGACGGTAGTTTTAGGATCAAGTCCCATTTTATCGAACAAAAGGATATCGCCCTCTTGAACTTTATACTGTTTTCCGCCGTTTTTGATAATTGCGTACATTAGCGTTCCTTACTTACAAGTCTACAAAAAGTGGCGAATTATAGCCAACGTTTATTTAAGCTTAAATTAAAGCGATTGCATCGATCTCGACAAGAGCATTTTTCGGTAACGTTTTAACCGCTACCGTCGAGCGTGAAGGTTTATGTGTACCGAAAGCTTCGGCATACAATTCGTTGACAGCCGCAAAATCGTTCATGTCCGCCAAAAAAATCGTCGTTTTAAGCACTTGCCCCAATGAACTGCCTGATGCTTCCAAAACTGCTTTTAAATTGGCCAAAACCTGAATACACTGTTCTTTAACATCTCCATCAACCATTTCTCCACTCGGTTTGAGGGCAATCTGCCCTGATGTAAATACCATACCGTTAGCAACCGTGGCTTGCGAATAAGGACCGATTGCGGCAGGGGCGTTTGGAGTTTGTACAATTGTCATAATATTTCCTTTATTTTTTATATCTTTGCAGCGCATCGTCTAGAATCGATTGATAATCTTCTACCGGCCAATATCCCGGAATAGAATAGATCACTTTTCCGTTACCGTCGAGAAAATAGTTCATCGGAACCATCGGGGCACTCAAAGTTTTCGGATAAACACTCTTGTCGCGTGTTACATGCACAGCTACAAATTTTGAATTTAACCGCGAAATTACGCTTTCATCTTGAAGAGTCGTCGCCTCAAACTTGCGGCACCAGCGGCATTGCTCGCTCGTGATAAGAACCAATAACGGCTTAGACTCTTTTTTTGCTTTTGCCTGTGCCTGATCAAACGTATCGTTCCAAGCGATTTCCGCACCAAAAAGATGAGCCGTTAAAAATGCCATAAGTACTATTTTTTTCATTGTTTGGCCTTTTAAAAAAATAATTTTACCTAAAATTATCGATCAACTTTGTAAAAACACTATAAAGATTTTTGACTTCTTCAATCGATGTCCGTTCATTCGGAGCATGTATCGTATCGTTGATAACACCGAACTCGATTACATCTATCCCGTATGCAGCGATAAAGCGGGCATCGGATGTCCCTCCGGCCGTAGAGTTTTTTGGTCTGATCCCGCATACTGTCTCAATTGCACCGGATAATGTCCGTACGATCGGCGTATCGGCATCAGTCACAAACGGCTCAGCCGATTGGTCCAGTTTGAGCGAATAATTCAAGCCTCTCAAATGCTCGGACATAAATATTTCGATCGAGTCTTTATTCGTACGGGTCGAATTACGGACGTTAAACATCATTTTCAGTTTCCCCGGTGAGACATTGGTTGTTTCGATACCGGCACGGATATCGGTAATTACCACCTGACTCGGAGCGAAATACGCGTCCCCTTCGTCCAAGAAAGCACCCGCGATACGGGAGAGTAGAGGAGCGATTTGATGGACGGGGTTGAGTGCTTTCTCCGGATAAGCGGCATGTCCCTGTTTCCCCATAATTTCAATAACCCCGTTGATCGATCCCCGCCGTCCGACTTTGATGGCATCTCCGAAAACCTTTTCACATGTCGGCTCTGCCACCAATACGGCATCCGGGAGTAACTGATATTCTTTAAGATATTTTAGAACTTCGACCGTTCCGAATTTCGCCGGTCCTTCTTCATCCGAAGTCAATAGAATCGACAAGATCCCCTGATGCTCTCGCGCGTCTTTCAGAGCTTGCGTAAATGCCGCGACACCGCTTTTCATATCCTGTGCACCGCGGGCATAGATATAACCCTCTTTTTCAGTCGCTGTAAACGGATCGCTCTCCCACCCTTCCCCTGCGGGGACGACATCGACGTGACCTGCGAAACACAAATGGGGCCCTTCGGAAAAATGACGATAGGCAAAAAAATTTTTTACCCCTTCCCGATCGATTCGAACCGTCGTAAAACCGGTTAAATAAGTTTCCAGAAAATCGAATATCCCTCCATCTTCGGGGGTGACGCTCGGAGACTCCAAAAACTTTTTAAATAATTCAATAACTTCCAAGTCTAATCCTCTTTTAACTGCGTCTCATATTCCAGACGCAAACCTTGCGGCGTCATTATAAAACCTCTGAGTTGTATTTTGCCTTCAGAAATCTGCCGAGAGTGGGTCTCACATAACGGAATAAGATGATGATGCTCTTTCGAAGTGATGGCGTGTCGGTTGTTTCGTATCAATGTTCCGCATACGACACATTCACAGGCGACAATATCGCGGTAGCGTTTAATATACTCTTTTTGATGACCGAGTTCGAGTACGTCATACTCTTTTGCCAAGTTCTCACGCAAACGCTTCGCATTTTCCAAAAAGCGCGAACTCATATGGAGCGACTCGGCAAATTCCAATCCGTAGACACTGCTCCCCCTGCCTGGTTTCAGCAAACGGTCATAAATCAACCGATCACTATTCTCGTCGTATCGGACACTGAGATGCAGACTCACGACCGGACGAAGTTTACTCAACTCCGTAATCATGGAAAGCTGATGCAGATGGGTGGTCATCAAAAACAAGGCCCCTTTCTGCGAGAGTTCCATGATCGTACTCGCCACAATCGATACGGCAGAGAGGGTCTCCGTACCGTGACTGATCTCATCGCCGATAATCAAAGATTTGGCGGTTGCACGATTAAAAATAGCATTGAGTTCCAACATCTCAACACCGAATGTCGATAAAGATTTGGCCACGTTATCACGAGATTGGATACGGGTGTACACTCCGTCAAATAATGAAAATTTCATCCCTTTTGCCGGAACAAAAAAACCGGCCTGCGCCAGTGTCACAGCGATACCGATACTTTTCATCAACGATGACTTCCCGCTAGAATTGATACCGTATAGCAATACTCCGCGGATATTTTCTCCGTCATGCACCCTCGAATCCAGCATCACCGTCGTCGGGTACGGCAGATCAAGATAGTCACGGTCCCCCATAACAATATCATTGGGAACATAGGCGAGTCCCTGTGTCTCAACTAAAAGGTGGCGCAACCCCATCATCTGCAAAAAGTTTTGACCGGTTGTCGACACTATCATAGGACGGCATAAAGCGAATTTTTGTGCGTTCAATGCAGATGCTACAGCCACATCGATTTGTCCGATCCAATCGATAATTTCACGGACAAAGGCTCCTTGTTCTTTGATCCACCCAAAGTTTTGCCCATTGTTGATCAGCTCTTTCTTCCAATCGCTTAATAGAGTATTGAAAGTTAAAACGTTAAAAATCCGATGACGTTGGAGGAAACTTTGTATCTCAATCGCCGAATCAAGCGCATACAGAAAATGCTCGGCGTCTTTCTGATTACGATTTTGAAGTTCCCACCAATACAATTCAAAATCGCCGATTAGACGTAACTGTCCCAGCAACCAAGATGCATGGGGAGAAAGCGCTTCAATCCAATCATAGCGGCGATTTAATTCCTGCAAATCTTTAATTGGCAAAAACAGACGGAATCGCCCTGCTCTTTTACCCATCGGGGTAACCATATTTAAGAACAGTTTTGCAATACTGGGATTTCTTTCGTCTACGCTCATTATTTCGAGCTGTTCAAGCGCATTGTTTCCCAATTCCATGAAATTTTCGACATCCAACACCGTTGGCAAAGCATAAATGTTCGCTTCATCCCGTCGCATCGTAGTAGCTAATAACGCCAATGCCTGCGCGCTCAGCGGTCTGAATTCCAAGCACAGATGCTCGATCGGTGTCAAAAGCGAATGGAGATCAAAGGTCTCTTTAAAAAGCAGATTTAGCTGGACAGCATCGAAAACTCTCTCATCATAACGATACTCGTACATCGAAAAATTATCGGCTATCTCATCAAAAACCGAACGGGAGGATGCACCGATTACCAACTGACGGCTTCCCGTTACGAACAATAAATGGAGGAGCTTGTCGATAGCACTGTAAGGATGGGATTTATCCGATTGTATTTCACAAAGCCATCCGCGTAAACCATATGGTTCCATCATAGCCAAACCGATAGAGTACATATTGTCTTGAAAATCGATAAAAATAGCTGCTTGAGATTTTTGCATTGGTTCGTTACCGTCTACTTTGAAAGTTCTTCTCTGAATTATACTTGCAGAGATAGAAATCGGTTCTTATTTAACTTTTATTTTAGTAATAATCAAGTTATAATCACAAACTTATACTAAAATCTAAGTTTAGGATCTATTTTTATGAAGCGCCCCACTCCTGTAAACGAAGAAGTTTTATTCGACGGACGAAGTCTAATCTCCGAAACCGATACAAAAGGGATCATTACCTACGTCAACCGCAAATTTACGGAGATGACCGGTTATACTGCTCTTGAGGCGGTTGGCCAACCTCACAGTCTCTTGCGTCACCCCGATATGCCGAAAGCCGGCTTCGAACAAATGTGGAAAGTGATTCAAAGCGGAAAAATTTGGGAAGGATATGTCAAAAATCTCCGCAAAGACGGAAAATTTTATTGGGTTGTCGTTCATATCGTTCCCAAGCTTGACGAAGAAGGCAATATCATCGGTTATATCGCATCGCGTAAAATGCCGGATAGAAACAGATTAAAAATTGTCGAGCAACAATATAAAGAGCTTTTGGATCAAGAGCATTAAACCTTTATTCCCAACCACTTTCTTTGGCGGAAAACCCGCCAGAACCACCACCCTTTAATAAAGGTTTCCACGGTCATCGCGATATAAACTCCTAAAATTCCTCCTCCCATAACCATCACAAGGTACGATGGAACAATCCGGAATACCCATAATGACCCGATAGAAATCTGCATACTGAGTTTTGTAGCTCCAGCCCCCCTGAACGCACCGCTTAAGACAAATGTCAGAGCCAATGGAACCTGTGCGATCCCTACCAGCCGCAAATACATTGCAGCTTGTTCCGTCGTCGCCGTATCGTCTGTAAAAAAGTGGATCAGATATTCAGGAAACAATAACAAAACAATCCCGACACTTCCCATAAACATCATGGCAATCTTTGCACTTAGAATCACTGATTCATACGCATAATCCAACTGTCGCGAACCGATATACTGTCCGGCCAATACCATTGCCGCCACCGAAAATCCGAACCCCGGCATAAAGGCCAAAGCTTCTATCCGCAAACCGATCTGATATCCGGCTAATGCATGGGTTCCGTACGAGGTGATCATCATGACAAATAGCAAAAAGGAGCTGACACCCACAACCCGCTCAACCGCGGCAGGAAAACCGATCGTGAGCATCTTGATCGCTTCGCCGATTCTTACAATCGGATAAATATTCAAAACGCCCCCTTTACGGATCAATATCCATCCATAAATAAATACATTGAACCCGTACGCACAGACCGTAGCCAATGCGGCCCCTTCGACTCCCATCGCACTGAATCCGCCGTGACCGAAAATAAAAAGATAATTCAGGGATGCATTCAACACGGAAGAAAGGATTTTTATAAAGAGGGATGAGCGTGTATCTCCGGCAGCGGACAAGGCATTATACGCCAGGGTATCCAGAAAAATCAGGACCATTCCCATAGAAAGGATTTGAAAATATCCGTTTCCGAGAATAATGACATCCGGCCCCGATCCCATCCATTTGAACAAGTCCGCAGAGAACCACCATCCAAGAATTCCGGCAAAAATCCCACCTATCAAAGCAATCCAAACGCCAACAAACACAACGGCTGATGCACGGTTTTTTCGTCCGCTTCCGATATAACGGGATATCAATGCACTCGAACCGACGGCATACACCGTCATGACAGCCTGAATAACCATCATAAATTGCATCGTCAACCCTACCGCCGCCAGCGCGGCAACCCCCAGAGAACCGACCATAAGCATATCAATCAGTATTTGAATAATGTCGAGCAAATGTTTAAGGGCGGCAGGGATTGCCAAACGCAAAACACGTTCATTCATAGTTGAGCGGCTCAGGAGTGAAACCTTGCAGATATTTCCCGTATCGCTTCAAATAAAGCTTCTTTCGTCTCATATCGTAATTCGATACGATTTAGCGGAACCTCGCCTATCGGGTCCGTATCGCACACCAGAAGATAAGCTTCAATATGAATTACATCGGCTTTCATCTCAGCCCACTCCAATGATACCGATGCGGACTCTCCTCCGGCACTAATCAAAACCGCAGGATATATGCGGGTTATCTTAGACAAATCAATTTGCCGATCGCCGCTTTGATACATAGTATTCATCCGATTTCCTTTAAACTATAACGTCGTCGTACCCACTCGTAATATATTCCGGCCAAGACAAAAAAAACTCCTAAAATCACCGTTATGACTCCTAAAGAAATACCGTATTCATATAAATATCCTATGAACAAAGAGACGATCGCCCCGACTCCTAGAAAAATCATATCGTTATAGGCAACGACACGTCCGTAAAATTCATTATCGGTATGATGCTGAATCAATGTATAGGTATACGACCATAGTGTCGTCGTCACAAAACCGACTGTGACCGAAGCGATTAGAGACCAGTAAAAATGCTCAATTACCATTGCCCAAAATAAGATGGACAAAGCTTCCGCTAAAAATAGTAATGCCAATCTATTGTTATTGATTCGGTGTCCTAACACCATCGGTCCTATCACCAAACCGACTGCACGTGCCGCATTCAATAGTCCGATTCCCAATGATACCGCTACTACATGGACATAAAAATGTTTTGCGGCAAGTGCTATCAATGCATCAAACGCGGTAAACCCTACTGCGGCATGCAATAACATCAGATGAAAGACCAGCGGATTCGCGCGAATGTATCCAAACGTATCAAACATCATACGGACGAACCGTGAATCATTCGGTAACATCTCCAGCTCTATTGTAAGACCGCTCACAAGTACTAATACGACAACAAATAGCGACGCGTCCAGTAAAAAGGCCATTTTAATCCCAACCCAGTAAACAACCAACCCGCTTAATGCCATCCCGAGTGTGTAGGAAAGCGACCAAATTATCGAATGTATTTCATTAGCGATCTGTAACGACTTTCCTTCAAGTACACGCGGTAATAAAGACATCTCCACCGTGAAATGAAAACTCGAAGCTCCCATCCGGATAAAAACGAGCAGATATAAAAGCCATAACATCCCGATATCGTTGATACTAACCAATAAAACGGTACACGTTATCTCAGTTATAGTCAAAATGACCATTAACCGCTTCGGATGAATCCGATCCAATAACACACCACTGAGAGGAGCTTGAAAAACTCCGGGTAAAAAATGCAATGCCGCTACTAATGCTATAATCGTAGCGTCAACACCCATTTGTATCAGTAGCGTATAGATAGCAACGTTGCTAAACCATGCACCGAAATAGGCAATTAACTGGATTAGCGACAGACGTCGCAATAATGGTTCGTTTTGTAAAAGTGTCCAATAACGTTTCATGAACGCAAGAGTATCATAGAAGATTAAAGTTTTCATTTTGTTTGACGATTTAGAAGATAGAAAATGTCTCATACGCTCGAAGAAGGAGAATAAAAAGATGGAAATTTTGCAAACGACTGCAAAAATGCAGCAGAGTCAAACCAGCATGCCTAAGACAAGCGGTTCTGACGTACAGATCACTCAAAGTGTCCAAGAGATTCAAAAAGCGCAGATCAATCAAGATAAAGTTTCACAAATCGACAGCGACCAAAAAACATCGAAAACAAGTTCGCAAGAAGATATGAGCAAATTGATTGACGAGTTAAACCAATCGCTTAATCCGTTTAATACCTCATTACGATTCGGTTTTGACAATCAATCGGAGGATTTTTATGTTTCTGTTGTCGATACAAAAAGCAATCGGATGCTTCGACGTTTCCCTGTCGAACAGGCAGAGCAGCTTTTGCCTAAAATTCAGGAAGTTAACGGATTGTTATTCGATCAAAAAGGATAAATTTGGCTTGACTCCATTGAACGACATCATGTTGTAGTGCCCATTTTTCGAGTTTTTCACAATTATAAATTAAGGTTTTTTCTATGTATAACAATCTCGCTTACAACACTTACAATCAAAACAATATTGGGGTGGAATCACCTGAAAAATTAATCCAAATGATGTATGAAGGGATTTTGCGTTTCAATATGCAGGCAAAACGTTCCATTGCCGAAAATGATATTGAACGACGCACTTACTGGATTAATCGTTCTAATGCCGTATTTACAGAATTACTGAATAGCTTAGATTATCGTCACGGAAATATCGCTCACTATCTTTCCGGTCTTTATACCTATCAGCTTCGACTCCTTGTTGAAGCGAATATTGCCAATGACAGTACAAAACTGGATGAAGTCAATAAAGTCGTTAAAGGCCTACTTGAAGCATGGAAAGAGAGTACTGATGTGGCTGATAAAGTTTAAAAAAGCGCTGATTCTTGAGGAAATTAGCCAAATTTCATCCTTACTGGATGAAATGCCTCAATTTAATACCTTACAGGAAATCGAAGAAGCCGCTTATTTGCTCATCGAAGGGCAAAAGCTCCTTGAGCGTAATAAACGTAAAACCGCACTTGCCATGCAACAGCTCAAAAATACAATCGATTTTCTAAAATCTACCCAAAATATCCAAGCCTCTTCATTAAATCTAAAACTTTAACGTCATTTTCACCCTTTTTTTGATAATATCGCGATATTAACTCCATCGATACGTATGGGGTAACGGTAGTTATGACAAGGATACGGACATGAAAAAAGAAGTTAAAAAAGTTGTGCTCGCCTATTCCGGCGGACTTGATACAAGTGTCATATTAAAATGGCTTCAAGACGAATACAAGTGTGAAGTTGTCACGTTCACTGCCGACATCGGTCAAGGCGAAGAGGTAGAACCGGCACGTGCCAAAGCAGTCAGCCTCGGAATCAAACCGGAAAATATCTATATCGAAGACTTGCGCGAAGAATTTGTACGTGATTATGTATTTCCTATGTTTCGTGCCAATGCGATTTATGAAGGCGAATACCTTTTGGGAACATCCATCGCACGTCCTTTGATCGCCAAACGTCAGGCTGAAATTGCGCGTATTACCGGAGCCGATGCCGTCAGTCACGGTGCTACCGGAAAAGGAAACGACCAAGTTCGGTTTGAAATGGGATATTTAGGCCAAAACAGTGCTCTAACCATTATTGCTCCATGGCGTGAATGGGATTTGAACTCTCGCGAAAAGCTTCTTGCCTATGCTGCCGAACATGGCATTAAAATCGAAATGAGCGGCAAAAAATCGCCGTATTCGATGGATGCAAATTTACTCCATATCTCGTACGAGGGAGGAATCCTCGAAGATCCTGCCGCAGAACCGGAGGAGAGTATGTGGCGTTGGACCGTGTCTCCGCAAAACGCACCGGATGAACCCGAATATATCGAAATCGGGTACGAAGCCGGAGATCCTGTCAGCCTAAACGGTAAAACTCTTTCGCCTGCTGTCATGCTTGAACAGCTTAACAACATTGCAGGACGCCACGGTATAGGCCGCGCCGATATCGTCGAAAACCGCTTTGTCGGAATGAAAAGCCGCGGTTGTTACGAAACACCGGGCGGAACGATTATGCTAAGAGCGCATCGTGCTATCGAGTCTATCACATTGGACCGTGAAGCCGCACATCTTAAAGATGAAATGATGCCTCGCTATGCCAAACTGATTTATAACGGATTTTGGTTCTCACCGGAACGCGAAATGCTTCAAGCCGCTATCGATAAAACGCAAGAAAATGTACGGGGAACCGTCCGATTGAAACTTTATAAAGGAAACGTAATGGTTGTAGGACGCAGTTCCGATGTTTCTTTATTCAATGCCGACTATTGTACGTTTGAAGAAGATGCGGTTTATGATCAAAAAGATGCCGCCGGATTCATTAAACTGAATGCATTACGCTTTATTATCGCCGGTAAAGCGCGAAAAAAATAATACAAGGAATCCTAATGAGCGATACTATTAAAAAAATTGATCCGGAATCGGAAGAATTTAAACTCGAACTCGAAAAAACCGTTAAATTTACAGATAAGGTCTGTGCCCAATTCGGTTTTGTTTACAATCCGGATCCTGAAATCAATCAAGGAATCCAATACGGGCTCACACGTAATAAACTCATGCACGGAAAACGTTATTGTCCTTGTTTCTTCATAACAGGCAATAAAGAAGAAGACCGCATCTGCCCATGTAAACCGGCACTGGAACATGAAATTCCGGAAGACGGTGTATGCCATTGTCAAATTTTTTGTACACCGGAATATGCGGCGTCTCAGCTGCAAAATGAAGAGATTGAGGCTATCGTTCATCAACATTCTCGCGGCTTGACCGCAGAAGAGTGCCAAGTTCTCTTACATAAAAGCGATATCGACAGTGATGAGCTCGTGGCATTATTTGAAGCACGCGAACTCGGTATGGTTAACTTTAAAGTTGTCGACGTACGTGAATGGATGGAGTGGAAAATGGGACGAATCGCGGGTGTGGATGTCCTGGTTCCTACCAGTAATTTCTTCCAAACACTTACCGACTCGAAATTGGATAAAGACGAACACATAATCGTATATTGTCATGTCGGAAGCCGAAGTGCACATTGTCAACGCATTTTACACGATATGGGATATTCTAAAGTTTCTAACCTTGCACACGGAATCGTCTCTTACAGCGGCGAAATCGTTCGAGGATAACGAAAGGACTCTATGAAAGTTTTATTAACAAAAGATGTCAAAGGCGTCGGAAAAGCCGGTGAAATCAAAGACGTTGCAGACGGTTACGGCAAGAACTTCTTAATCGGCAAGGGGCTGGCATTAGCCGCGACAAACGAAGTATTGAAAAAATACGAATCGGACCAACGAAAAAAAGCGGCAAACGAAGCGGCTGAAATCGAACGTCTTAATGAGCTGAAAGCTAAACTCGCTGATATCAAAGTGGTAATTACAAAAAAGCTGGGAGACACCGGGCATCTTTTCGGCTCCGTTACGAAAGATGAAATTGCGCATGCTTTACTTGAACAACATGAAATTGAAATCGATAAAAAAGAGCTCGATGCCAAACACGGAATCAAAACAACCGGTTTGCATGATTTAGATCTCAAACTCGGTCATGGGATTCATGCGACACTTCACCTTGAGATCAAAGGTGAGTAAAGCCGGTTTCGTAGCCCTTATCGGGCGTCCGAATGCCGGAAAAAGCACGTTGATGAATTGGCTGTTAGGTGAAAAAATTGCATTAGTTAGCCAAAAAGCCAACGCCACGCGAAAACGTGCCAATGCCATCGTGATGCACGATGATGATCAAATTATCTTCGTAGATACTCCCGGTCTGCACAAAGCCGAAAAACTTCTTAATCAATATATGCTCGAAGAAGCATTGAAAGCCATCGGCGATTGCGATATAGTTGTATATCTAGCACCGGCTTCCGATGCTACGGTTCATTATGAAAAATTCTTAGAAATGAATGCGGATAAACGAAAGCATATTATCGTTTTGAGTAAAATCGATCAAATTTCTCAGGGAGAACTTCTTAAAAAAATAAGTGACTACAATCGGTTCAGCGATCATTTTCTCGCTCTCATTCCGATGTCTGTGACAAAAAATGTCGGGAAAAAGGATCTTCTTGATACTATTGTCAAGTACCTTGATGAATCTCCCTATCTTTATGATCCCGAAAATATCACTACCGAAATGATCCGTGATATTTATAAAGAGTTCATACGGGAAGCTATTTTTGAAAATATTAGTGACGAAATTCCGTATGAATCCGATGTTATTATCGATTCAATCGATGAAGATGCCCCCGTAGAACATATCCGTGCAACCATCATTATCGAAAAAGAGTCTCAAAAAGGGATTATCATAGGAAAAGGTGGAAGCGCAATAAAGCGGATCGGAAAAAATGCCCGTGAAAAAATTGAACGACTTACTTCTAAACCGGTTTATCTCGAACTCTTTGTTTCTGTCAAAAAAGGGTGGACGACCGATAAAAAATTTTTAAGTGATTTAGGATACGACTGGTGAAATTCATCTTTGTTTTTATGTTCTTGACTTCTGCCCTCTTTTCCGAGGACGTTTTAACTTTCTATAAAAGCGGCGGCAAAAAGCTGATAGACAGTGAAATGGGTAAGCCGTCATATTGGGCAAGTTACATAATGAACAAAGATCTCCGTTTCGGATATTTTGAGCGAGCCGTATCTCTCCTCGCTTGCAGTAAAGAGAAAGGAGCGTTGGAACTTTATACTCCGAATGCTCAACAGCAATTCTCGCTTAAAAAGCGCTATAGTGCGTTTACCGGGAAAAATCCCGGCGATAAAAATACACGGGGAGATTTGAGAACACCGATAGGCGTTTATACTTTTACCGAAAAGAAAAAGAATGTCGACCCTTTCTATGGGCCTATGGCATTTGTAACTTCATATCCCAATCTATACGACCGTATTCGAGGAAAGGACGGCGATGGAATATGGGTACACGGTGTCCCTTCAAACGGTACACGAGACCCATTTACAAAAGGGTGTATCGCGATCAATAACAATGATCTTATTCAATTAGATCAAACCATTAACCCTTACAACACCGTACTGATTATCGATACTTCTATCAAGCAATCAGTCAGCCCATCCGCCTATTCCTCGATTCTTTCCGCTCTTTTTCAGTGGAAATATGCATGGACCTACAATGATATCGATGATTACCTCTCTTTCTATGATCCCACATTTAAACGTTACGACGGGATGAACTTTGAACGTTTTAAAACTTATAAAGAGAGAATCTTTAATAAAGATGAAGAAAAAAACATTACATTTAGCAATTTTACGATCATCCCTTATCCAGGAGAAAAAAAGAATTTATATTGGGTGGCCTTTCATCAAGTCTATACGAGTGAAAGCCACCGTTTCGAAGGTGAAAAATCTATTTTATTGCGTTTAAATCCGGACCACTCCATTGCTATTTTAACCGAAGAGTAATGGATGCGGCTTGCATTTATTTTACTTTTCGTGTTACTCGAAACACTTTTTGCCCTCCCTTTCCATCTTATTAAAAAAGAGACAGATACACACAATACGCCGACGTTGCTAGTCATTGGCGGAATTCACGGTAATGAACCCGGAAGCTACTTTGCGGCAGCCTTATTAGCCCAATACTATACGATTAAAAAGGGAAACCTTTGGATTGTCCCTAATCTTAATCATCTGAGTATCCAACAAAATAGCCGTGGAATCAACGGCGATATGAATCGAAAGTTTGCACAAATAGATCTAAATGATCCCGATTTGGAAAGTGTCCGTTCCATTCAAGAAATTATCACATCACCCCAAGTCGGATTAATTTTGAATTTACATGACGGGCACGGTTTCTATCGCAAAGAATATCAAAATACTATTTTTAATCCCAACGCATGGGGGCAAACATGCGTTATAGATCAAGGCAATCTCAATACCGATCATCCTTACGGAAATCTTAATGAAATCGCAGCGAAAGTAAGCATGGAGTTAAATGGTGATTTAATCGAAAATCACCATTTTTTCGATGTCCGTAATACCAATACCCGCTTTGATGATGAAGCAATGAAACACTCCTTAACTTATTACGCCGTCACCCATAATAAACCGGCATTCGCGATAGAGACAAGCAAAAACTTACCTCAGCTTCATGATAAAGTTTTTTACCAACTCCGAGCGATTGAATGCTATATGAAATTAATGGGGATCGAATACGAGCGCACCTTTGCCTTTAATCCAGAGACAATCAATATTTTGCTTAAAGACTACGGCTATTTAACCATTAACAACAATACGTACCTGAGTTTAGAAAACTTAAAAAACAGTTTAAGTTTGATTCCGCTACAATCGGATCAGAACGATTTTCAATTTTCCCATCCATTGGGAAGTGTTCGGCAAAACAAGTCAAACATTGATCTTTATATCGGTAATGAAAAAATATGCAGTGTTATTCCAAGTTATCATCCTAAAGGGAATTGTTCCGATTCTATTTCTCTTTTGATTGATGGAAAAGACAGAAATATCACGTTTGCTACAGATTTTTTTGTAACTGCCGATTTTAAAATTATCAATAACGATTCTAACACAAGGATTAATATCATCGGTTTTACCAAAGAAGGGGTAAAAGATGAAAGTAATCTAAGGGTGGAATTAAAAGATTTTGATCCGAAATACTCAATCGATACGTCGAAAAAGAGTTTTCGAGTTGAATTTTATCAACAAAGCCGCTTTTGCGGAATGGTTCTCGTACATTTCAAATAGGATAGAGGATGAGTAAAAGCAAACAGCAAGCCTATTCAACCATTGTCTCAGCTAATCCGTATAAAGAGGATTACTACAGTGGAACGTTCAACTCAATATCAAGTGTTAGCTCTCCGTCTTTTTCAAAAGAACAGTTTACTGTCTCTTTTTTAAATACGAAAGGGTTTATTACTACCCTTATCGGGATTAGTAAAAATATTCCTGATGATGATGTCTATGATGCTTTGGAAAACAAAGTGTACGAAGAACTTGCTCTTGATATGGCTGTAGAATATCATATCAAATATATCGAAGCCATACGACGAACAACGGAAGGAGACCGCTTTTTCCATGTCTTTGTTGTTGATCCGCTGACACTAGAACAAGAGTTTGCAAAAGTTGTCAACCAACTCAAGTACATCGATCAACTTATTCCTGTACCGTTACTTCTTAAATCCCTTTACGTCAAAGACTTAATTGACTCTTCTGATGTTCACTGCTTTATCTACTTCCAAGAAAATGACGCGTTTTTTTGTATTTATAATGAACAAGAATTTATTTATGCCAAATCCTTAAAATTCTCACTAAGACAAATGCATGAACGTTTTTGTGAACTTATCGGCGAACAAATCGAGCTGCAAACCTTTGAAACAATGTTGGCTGAAGAGGGGCTTAATACATCCAATCCCGATTATCAGAAAAATCTGATTAAATTATTTGGAGAAATTTTCCTCCATATCAGTGATATCATGACCTATGCAAAAAGAGCATATGAGATCAAAAAATTTGATGAAATATTTATCGGCACAGGGGCCGGAAGTGTCTTGGGGCTCGATGAGTATGCACAAACCTATCTCGGATTAAAAACTACCCCGTTTGATTTTAACTACGGATTTAACACAAACGGCAGTTCCGTCGACCAAATTCATCAGTTGATGCATCTCTACAGCCGATTAGATGCTCAAGAGCGTTATGATTGTAATTTTACGATATTTCATCGTCCTCCTCCTTTTGCTAAACGCGACAGTGGAAAACTCATCCTTGTTACCGCGGCATCACTTGCAGCAGCTTTACTTTATCCCGGTGTGTATTGGGGGCTATCTTATGTTGAAGAATTCCATCATGCCGTTTTAAGTAAAGAATATGAACAAGTTCATATTGACAAAATGACTCGAGAAGCAACCATCAATCTTAAGCTTGCCAATAAAAACGCAGCGCAGAGTCTGTTAGATGAGCAAAAGATGGCCTACAAGCAAAAGCAGGATACGTTAAGTAAAATCCACGAGAAAAAAGTCAATTATCCAATGAAAGCCAAAATCATGGCCGACTTTACGCGGAATTTCAATCAATATAGAGTCCAGCTCAAAACCATCTCTTACACTGAAGAGGTTAATGCCACTAAAACGTTCACATTCGGATTGGTTTCATCAAGTACGCAGGATATAACGGCATTGTTGAAGCATTTGACTGATATTAAACGGGATCAATACGATTTTAATCTTGAACTTATCTCTTACAATGAAGACCAAAAATCTTATCTTAGTGAATTGAAGGCGGTAATCAAATGAAATTTCAAATCGAAGACTACCTTTATTCTTTAGATCAGTCTCTTTCGTCAAAAAGTGACCGTGATAAAATGATGCTTTTCGTCATGATTTTCGCCTCTTTATTTGCTTTTTCCTATTTACTTTTTTGGGAAAGTTCTGAGTCCGGATTCAAGATTTCTCATGAAAAAGCTGTCAAAGTTGAAAATGACTTAAATGCAGATAAACAATACTTAAGTGCTAATCCACCGGAACGAATCACTCAAATCGAACAGGAAACAGTTGCTATAGAACAACAACATTCATTGTATATCCAATACAACACCTATATTAAAGAACAATTGGAACAAATTTCTTCTCTTTATTACGATGAAAAAGTATGGGGTTCTTACCTCGACTCAGTATCCAAATATGCGCGTGCTTACCATGTTAAGTTAGCACAATTTGGCAATACTCTTCAAACGGACAACAGTTCATTCGGGCATGTTTTAGACATTGCCATATCTTCGGAAGGGCCTTATAAAAACACTCTGAAATTTATTAATGCTTTAGAACAAAGCCAGCTGGTAGTAGATTTACATGATTTCAGTATCAATGCAGATGAAAAGTTAAAAGGTGATCTTAATATCTCAGTATGGGGGATCGTACGTCAATGAAAAAGCTTTATACTATCCTTTTTGGTCTTTTATCTTTTTGCATGCTTACTGCAACAGCCAATGCTGATGTTCCTTCTTCCAACACTGATAAAGAGCTAACTTGGGTCGATGAACAGATTCAAGCCATTCTCCCTTCTCGGATCGGAATACCCGAAGGATTCATTAACTCTCTAAAAGACCCGATGAAAATGAAGGCAAGCTTACCATCAGGTATAACCGGATCAAGACTATTACCTCCGCCAAAATTGGGTAGTAATCTGCCGGTTATTGAAGAACCTCTACGACTTCAAGCCATCATTAATAAAAGTGTTTTAATCAACGGCAAATGGTATAAACTCAATGACTCTGTGCGAAACTATACGCTGTCTGAAATTAAAAACAACTCTGTTTTACTGATGGGTAAAAAAGAGCAAAAATTAATCTTGTTTCTAACGAAGCAAAACACTAATATAAAAATCACCACAAAGTAGGAAAGTATCATGACATCTGTAATTAAACACCATAGTCGAACGTTTATGTTATCCGTTGCCACGGCTGCCCTTCTCTCAACAATGCCTGTTCAAGCGGACTGTACTTATGAACTTTTCAATATATCCTCTGTCAAAGGTACGACAGTCGGTGAGTTCATAGATCAACTGAGTGATGAATGCGGTATGAGTTTAATCGTTACCGATGAACAGGCAGAAGAAATTCTTAAAAAGCCGATGAATAAAACTTTTTTGAAGAACCTTACGATCAATGAAGTTTTAGACTTGATTATCAAAGAGAACAATCTACAATATACCTTACAAAACAATATTTTAAAAATTTCATATCTAACAACTAAAACCTATCAAATCGATTACATTACAACCAAACGGATAGGAACAGGTAGTACCAACGTTCGACTTAGTTCAAATACGGGAACATCTGCTGGCGGATCGTCAGGAAGCGGTGGTGAGAGTGGAACCAGTGCATCATCTGAATCAGGTACTAACATCAGTAGCGTTGATGAAGTCAATTTTTGGGATACATTGGAAAAAGAAGTTAAAAATATTTTAAGTCGTCCGGAAGACGACTATAAACAAAAAAACATAATATCTGAAACAAATACTAAACAAAACAAAGACAATTCATCGCATGGCGATGAGCTCCACAACATTATTATCAATAAAAGTGCCGGCTTGGTGACAGTAACCGGTACCGGAAATCAAATCAAACGGCTTGATACTTATATTGATGATTTACAGAAAAAAATGCAGACCCAAGTATTAATCGATGTCAAAATGTACAGTGTTGTTTTTAGCGATGCTACATCAACCGGTATTGACTGGTCCCAACTATACGCTCTACAGAATATTGACTTGTCATTTAACCATTATGCAACACGAAATGTAAAAACCTTCACAGGCTCAGGCACCGGAACTTCCACTATTATCTCTCCAATTACAAATATGACAGGTACTGAATCAACACAACCTTTTGTAGGGCAAACAGTTTTTCAAATCGGTGCACAAGGGAGTCTTAATGAAGTCATTAAATTTCTAAAAACTCAAGGGGACGTTTATTCAATATCCAATCCAAAAGTTCTTACTCTGAATAATCAGCCGGCTCTTATTACGGCCGGTACTGAATTGTTTTACAAGACGACCAACACTTCTACTCTTGCAGGTGGAACTACCGGACAGCAAGCGACAACAGAGGTTGTAAGTTCTGTATTTTCAGGGGTTTTACTCGATATAACTCCTGAGATTTCCAACGACGGCAGTATCACACTTCGCATTAATCCATCAATCTCCGAAACAGCAAGCAATATCTCAACAGATAATGCTACACGAACTATGCCGCCAGACTTGAGTCGTCGACAACTTTCTTCTGTAATTACGGTCAAGGACGGCAGCCGTGTTATCATGGGAGGACTTATTACGACGAAAAACGTCAATGATAATAATAAAGTTCCTCTGTTGGGCGATATTCCCGTTTTAGGCTACTTGTTTAAACGCGAAGGTATTAGTAAAAAAACAGAAGAGATAGTTATTATTATTGAACCGCATATCGTCAAAAAAGAGGGAGACTCACTCTCGTTGGGTGATTTAGGCTATACACGTTTGAGCAAAGAAGTTCAGGAAGAATCGAAAGAGGAAACCAAATAACGGATGGAGAACTCCCTTTTCTCAAAGCCGCGTGATCTTTTTGTGGATTTGGTTAATCCAAAAGATTACGTCCAAATCGACAGTGTATCACATATGTATCAATCTCTCAAGAACTCTGTTCAAAAACCGTTAAAAATGATCTTGTTGTACGGTCGGCCAGGTACGGGGAAAAGTATGCTTCTACATAAACTTCATCACGACCTTTCCAAACACCAAAAAGTATTTATGGTCTCCATCCCGATCATCGATGAAGACGATTTTCTCCGTGTATTGGCGCAGAACATATTCGGACATGCACCACGAGAAATCATGACGTTAAACCGCTTCTTGGAAATCGCGAATGCCCTTTCTCTACCTGATATTCCAATCGTTTTGTTGGATGAAGCACAATTGTACAGTCCGGCATTAATGGAAAAAATTCGTCTTATCTCCGATGCCAGAGCCATAAAATTCGTTATCACACTTCATAAAACGGATCAAGAAGATATTATTGCAAAAGAACATTTTCAAACTCGGATCTGGGAAAGTATCGAACTAAAAAATGCTACTACGGAAGAATTAAAAGTATATATTCAAAAAAAACTTTTGAAATCCAACTGCTTTGATGTCGCCAACATGTTTAACGACAAAAACATGAAACATATTACCGCCTTGACAAAGGGAAATTACAGAGAAACCAATAAATTGCTTTTCTCACTGTTTAGTCTTTATTGTTGGTACGAAGAGAACAATCCGACTAAAATAAAATATAATGCCCTTAAAATAAAATGGATTGAAATGGCTGCCATTCATACAGGACTGATCCGTGCTTGATATCCCTAATTTGGAACGGCGATGGCTAAAGTATAAAATCAAACGGTACGCTCCTATCGGAGCCTCTGTCTTCATTTTCTCCGTTTCAGCAGTTATCGCATTATTATGGCTTAACACAAGCAATATGCCAAAACCTGCTGCAAAGAAACCCATAATCACGAAAACGGTAACAATACCGAAAACGCCGATAGCGATTGAAGATACCCGAATAGTTTTAGAGCCTTCTATGGAATTTGTTCAATCTTTCGAAAAAGAATCATTGTCGACAATTCCCCTGAACACATCACGACAAACGGTGCTAAAAACATCGCAGCCCATCATAGGAGCAGTTCCTCCGCCGCAAGTAATCAAAGTACCCGAACTGTCTAACTCGATGACGGCTGCCGGAGCGGTATCCGCGCCCTCAGACAAATCTCTTTCTATCAACCGTAATGAATCAAAACTCGATATAGAAGGACTGCAACGTCGCTTCAAAGAAACTTCGAATGCGAATCTCGGGCTGTTTATAGCTCGATATTATTATGATCAGGGTAATTTTAATGAGGCCTATAACTACGCGCTAAGAACCAATACATTGAACAGTAAAATCGATGAAAGCTGGCTTATTTTTTCAAAATCTCTGGTTAAACTCGGCAAATCGGATCAAGCAAAAAAGACGTTGCAACTTTATATCTCTCAATCCGGTTCAGAAACAGCTAAAATTCTGCTTGATTCAATCGAAAAAGGGAACTTTAAATGAAACCAATTTTATTACTCACTCTTTTTCTCTATCCCCTTTTCGCCGACTCCAATACACAGCTCTTTACTCTCTATCAACAAGGCAAATACACAGAAGGATGTAATTTCGGGTACAGTGTTTTTTCTCAAAATAAAAGAAATGAAGCATTTGTTTCTCTTCTCGGTTTTTCATGTCTCAAAGCAGATCAAATCGATCGTCTCTCACTCGTAATATCCAATTTGCAAGAAACTCCGGAAGCTCGTGCAAACAGTGCCTATTTCTCTTTATTATTAATGCAAAAAAAGTTGCTAATGCGCGCACTTTACGATTCCAAATCCATTCAAGATTTACGTTTTCCTACCAGTAGCCATTTGCTCTCCAAAATATTTGACCTCTATATCAATAATCCCCAAAATAATGCTATGATAAAAGAATATACGGACAAACAAAATCCAAGGCAAAGTTTTAAACTCTACAGAACGCAGGTAAATGGGAAAAAAAGCATAGCAGTAGATGAATACTATGATAAAATATTAACTGTTCATCACATTTATTAAAGGGAAGAGATATGGATCGCATTACCCATGATTTATTAGAGAAACGCCATATCACTCAACAACAGATTGATCGATTAACCTCGCGCGGTGTTCAAGATGACACAGTTCTCGAAACACTTACAAAAGTCGGCGCGGTTTCTATCAATTTCATCAAACGTTTTATAGTCGAACAAATCCGCTTAGGTCGATACGAACTTTCCATTATTAAGAACTACCATTTTTTGGATGAAGGGTCAATTCTTTCTCATCTCGCAGAAGTAATCGAGATTCCATTTATTGATCTCGATTCTATCGATATGGACTATCGGCTGGTTGAAAAGATTCCTACTACGCAACTAAAACGCTACAACGCCTTGCCAATATCTCAAGATGATATGTATGTCGTTGTTGCTTTTTCTGACCCGTTAAACATTGAAGCTCAAGAGTCAATCCAACGCCTTTTTCCGAGAAAATCGCTAAAAACGGCTGCTGCAACAGAAAAACAGATACAAGCTTATTTGTTTAAAATGGAACTCAAGGATAGTGTTAAAGAGCTTGTTACCAATATCCGTAATGAATTACGTAATATCGGTACACTCGAAGAACAACAGGAAGCTTCTTCCATTCTGCAACTGATCGATGTCATTTTAAAAGCCTGTATCAAAGGCCGAGCAAGTGACATTCACATTGAACCGACAGAGAAAAACTGCGTGGTACGGGGAAGGATCGACGGAAAGCTCGCCGAAATCTTTATCTTTGACAGAGACATTTATCCTCCTCTTGCCTCGCGTATAAAACTATTGGCAAATTTGGATATTGCAGAACGCCGCAAACCGCAAGACGGCCGTTTTTCCGCTGTTGTTATGGATGCCGAATTTGATTTTCGTCTCTCTACCCTTCCTATTATCTACGGTGAATCAATTGTTATGCGTATCTTGGATAAAACCAAGGCCCTTGTGAAGTTGGAAGATTCGGGAATGGATCCGATAAGCTATCAAAAATTAATCAAAGGACTGCAATCGCCGTTTGGGATCATCTTGGTAACCGGACCGACGGGAAGCGGTAAAACAACCACCCTCTACGGTGCGTTAAACGAACTTCGAAATGTCGAAGACAAAGTTATTACCGTTGAAGACCCTGTCGAATATCGGATGAATCTTATCCAACAAGTCCAAGTCAATCCCAAAGTGGGTCTCTCCTTTGCCGATGCATTGCGTTCTATCCTGCGGCAGGACCCGGACAAAATTATGATTGGGGAAATTCGAGATCACGAAACGCTCGAAATCGCTATCAAGGCAGCACTTACAGGTCACTTGGTCATATCCACGCTGCATACAAATGATGCGATCAGTGCAATTCCCCGAATGTCAGATATGGGAATTGAGCCGTATCTCATCAGCGGAGCACTTGTTGCCGTACAGGCGCAGCGGTTGGTTAGAAAAATTTGTAATTATTGTAAAAAAGAGGTCGATATACCGCAGACGCTATTACAAGAATATAGCTCCTTTATCCCTCCACATACTGTTTTTTATGAGGGAGCGGGATGCAAAGAGTGTAATGGTAGCGGATATATGGGCAGGGAGATGATCTGTGAGGTTCTTCCCATCACCGAAGAAATTTCAAGCATGATTGCCAGAGGAGCATCGAAAGATGACCTCCTTAAAGAGGCTAAGCGGGAAGGATTCGTCGGAATGTTTGAAAACGGCATGGCAAAAGCGGTTCACGGAATTACGACATTTGATGAAATTTTAAGGGTGGCAAAAGGATGAAGTACTTTGTAGCAACTGTTTTAGCAAAGGGAAAAAAGAGCGAAGTTGGGCTGTATGCTGAAAATAAAAAGGAAGCTCATTATTTAGCCAAAATTAAATTTTCCGGTATGATCTTAAAAGTTACCGAATCTTCTCCACCATTAGAAGATCAATTAAAAAAATTCAAAGAAGCACTATTTTCAAATGTTAGAAAGCGCAAACTAAAACAAGACGGATTAATCGCTGCGATACGGCAGCTAGCAGTAATGACAAATGCCGGAATTTCAATCCATGATTCCTTAAAAGAAATTGCTGATGCAACAACCGATAAGACACTGCAACTTGTCCTAGGAACCATGGCTGAAGATATCAATGCCGGACATAGCTTATCTCAATCGGCAAGCAACTTTAGCTTTGAACTCGGAAACCTTTCCCTAGCTATGATCGAATTGGGAGAAAAAACAGGGAATATGGCCGAAGCGTTACATAAATTATCTGATATGCTCGAAGAGATTCGCCGAAATATTATTAAATTCAAAAAAGCGATGGCATATCCCCGCAATGTTATGATTGCAATGGCTATCGCCTTTACCGTTCTTATTTCTTACGTTGTACCCCAATTTAAAACAATTTTCGAACAACTCCATGCCGAGAGATCGGAAGAGCACACGTCTGAACTCCAGTCACATTCCTTTATCTC
>NZ_CALDDG010000028.1 GCF_937936435.1 uncultured Sulfuricurvum sp.
GCGATGGATAACCTGCTCGCTAATGACGAAACGCTCATTATGCAGGGGTGCAATCGTTCTCTCAACGTCGATCCTGAACTCTTCACCAGCGCCTTGCAAAACCTGATCGACAATGCACTTCGCCATGCCACTGCATTGCCAATCCATATCCATTGTGATGAAAACCGTATCTGTATCCGAAATAGCGGAGAGCCGTTGAAACGACCGGTTGAAGAGGCGTTGCAAGCGTTTGTCACGGAAAAAGGGAACGGGGGATTGGGACTAGGGCTTTATATCGCCCAATCGGTATGCGATCTGCACCAGTTTAATCTGAATTATCGTTATGAGGAAGGAATACACTATTTTTGTATCAATTATTGCTTGTAATCAAATACATTCCATCCCACCCTACCAATTTCTGCTGTGAATCAAAAAAGAATTTTAAAACTATAAGTTGAAAAAAGCCATATCGATAATAAACTGTAACCTTATGATTTTCATCACTACTGACACTAATATTATCTTGTTGCAATATTGCGATAACTTGATTTTTCTCTATTCCTTGTACAAAATAATGTGATAAAACCTTACTTACATCATAATAATTTATTGATTCTTTATCATTTTTTTCAGCTCTTAGAGCTACTATTTCCATAAGAATTTTTGATTTAATGTATGTATCTCCCCTTAACATACCATCACCTATAGATTTTACACCTGTAACCAAACTACAACCACTAAGAAATCCTATACTAAATACAGACAATATTAATCCTGCATAGAAAAGCCATTTCTTTATCATCATTTGTTCTTGCTAATACTTATCTTAAAATAACTCCATATTATGACCGCCAAAATCGCCATCGAAAAACTAAGTGCCATTCCCAGCGTCATCCAGTCCCCTACGATATAGCCGATCTGAGCATCGGGAGCCCGATAAAACTCGACCAGTCCCCGTCCGATTCCGTATAAAAATCCGTACAGTAAAATCAGTTCCCCGTCAAACGCTTTTCGCTTACGGTACGCATAAATGATCGCAAAAACAATAATCCCCTCGACAAAAGCTTCATAGAGCTGCGAAGGATGACGGAGGGTATCATAAACGTAAATTCCCCACGGCACATCGGTAACGCGTCCTACAAGCTCCTGATTCAGAAAGTTGCCGATTCGGCCGAACACATATCCCAGCGGTACCGAAACGGCCACCAAATCCATCAATACGCCGAACGATATCCCATGTCTTCGGTGGTATAGATACGAACCGATCAAAAAACCGATAATCGCCCCGTGAAAGCTCATTCCCCGAATACCGACAAACTGTCCGTCGATAAAAGGGTTAAATATCTGCCACGGATGACTCAAATAATACGATGTATGGGTATCGTAAAAAAGGATATATCCCAAGCGCGCACCGAGGATAACCCCGATCTCGGCATAAATAAAATAATCGTCCAATTGCTCTTTCGTAATGGCGATTTTGTCTTTTTTGACAATCCATTTTGCCATCGCTAATGCAGATAGAAGGGCCAGGACATACATCAATCCGTACCAGTGCACGGGAATCGGCCCCAGATTGACTGCTACGGGATTGAAATGCTCATAAATATGGTTCCAGAACTCCATCAAAACCCTTTCTTAAAACGTGACGACTTTCCAATCGCTTTTCAGCGCCTGCGTCAGAAGCTCACCGGTATGGACAGGCTCAATCCCCATCGCACGCAATTGTTCTGTCACACCGTAATCCTCACTGCATACGACACATACCGAAGCCTTTACACCGCTATCGATCACTTTGGCAACCATTTCTTGCAGTTCGGTATTTTCAGCAAGAAGTTTCGCCGAAGGACCCCATACCATCAGATGAGCTTCGTCCCAGTATCCGCGAGGCAATATCACACTCCCGTATAGCAGTACGAGCTTTTTCGCGACTTCGATCTCTCCACTGCTCCACACAATGAGAAGTTTATCCATGAGTGTGCCCCTTTTGGTGCTGCCCCATAATCTGTTTTAGCACTTCTAAATTTTCATCCAAACGGTACGCCTTGCCGAATCCCATAACTACGCTGCCGCTTTTGGGGGAGAGCTTAAAGAGGTGAAAATCCCCCATTTGGGTCAAAGAAGTGACAAGTTCCTGATCAAAATGGGCAATGAAGCGCTCAACGACCGCTGTATACGCTTCATCCACACGATCGATCTCCGATGCTGTTGCCTCGATTGTCACCCGTTTTCGTGCAAAGGGCTGAACACACTGTGACTCATCTTCGGCAAAGAGGAGTGACACGTTCGGATTTTCTAAAAGATTTCGCCCGTGTTGAGCAACAGTACTGATGAGAATATAAAAATCATTTCCGAAGCGGACATAAGGAGCCGTACTGGCATGAGGTGCACCCTCAGGAGTCATTGAAGCCATAATAAGGGTTTGGAATATTTCTAAAAACGATTCGACTTCCATTGTTGTCATTTTCGCAGTGCCTCGGCGATCAATTCGATCGGATTTTTAAAAACGACATCGAGTTCGGCTTCGTTCATCGCATTGTTAATCTGCATTCGGCATGCACTGCATTCGGCCGTAACCACCTGCGCCCCCGATTTGGCGATCATCGCCGCTTTCGGTTTCCCTGCAGCCTGAGCAAAATGGAAATTCTCCGTCTGCATCGTGACACCGCCGAAACCGCAGCAAGCGTTCGGATCGCTCATCTCGGTGATTGTGTAGTTTTGAGTGATCAGGCGACGCGGTTCCTGATAAACCCCCTGCATCTTACGGGCATGGCACGGATCGTGATAGGTGACGACAAGATCGCTCCGCCCTTTAGATGCCAACAGCTCTTTAAGCTCCGTACGCTGTTCGAGCCACTCGGTAGCCATGAAGATTCTGTTTTTGAGTCTTTTGGCCCGTTCCAGCCATTCAGGCTGATCATGGAAAAAGTGCTCGTAGTCGATTTTGATCATTGCACTGCAGGTCGCTTCGGGGATAATAATCGCTTCGACCTCATCGATGAAACTCTCGAAATATTCTATGTTCTTTTTGGCATTGTGATCGACCGTGGCGAAATCTCCCGTAAAATAGGCCGGAGCCCCGCAGCATAGCTGTTTTTTTGGGATGAAAGCATCGATCTCCAACGCTTCGAGAATCTCCAAAAGCCCTTTACCGATCTCGGTATAGTTGTAATTTCCCAAACATCCGATAAAAATCGCTACACGTCGTTTCCCGCCATTGGGGATATTTTCGGGATAACTGTTCATGAAAGAGCGTTTTCCCATCGACGGCAGCAAGCGGTCTTTTTTAATGATCGGAAGGTTAAAGCGCGGCTGCATTGAGTTGATCTCGGCTTTGATCTTAAAGCCGCACGTTTGGAACACGTATCCCAGTTTAAAGAGGGTATCCATTAAAAAGCGGTGGCGCAGAAGGAAGAAAAATCCCCGTTTAAACCATGCGATACCATACTTGTCGGCAATATCGGCACGCACCTGCTCTATCACCATATCGGTCGGAAGCGCTTTCGGACAGACATCGGTGCAGTTGGTACATAAAAAACAGCTCTCGAAAATCGCTTTCGCATTTTTATCCAGTTCCAAATGCCCGCGCTGGTACGCACCCAATAGATCGATAAATCCGCGCGGCGAGGTGACTTCATCCGCATTGACGTTATGGATGGTACAGACGGGGATACATTTCCCGCATTTGATACAGGCGTCTGAGGTCTCGGTAAAATGGAACAATGCTCTTTCTCCCATGGTATTTATACTGTCTTGCTAAAAGCTTTGTCGGATAACGCGTGCCGTTTCATATACGCATCAAACGGCATCGCAATATTCCGGATCAGAAGGGTCCCCGTCGGAGAGCACTCGATCGATGTCGGAGTGATTTTCAGCAGTTCGTCCTCTTCAAAAGGTTTCAACGCTTCCAGTGCATCGGCAAAATACTCCCCGAAATTGACGCCGTATAAGCGCTCAAATCGCGGTATATCGAGTTTAAAATTGCTCATCAGTTCCATGATGACGTATTGGCGGATTCGGTCGTCTTCATTCAGTGCCACACCCCGCTCATACGGTAGTTTTCCCGCATCGATCGCCGCTTCATACGCATCCATCTCTTTGAAGTTTTGTGCGTAGTAGTCGGCTCCTTCACCGATACTGGTCAATCCGATACCGATCAGATCCGCCCCTCCCTTGGTCGTATATCCCTGGAAGTTACGGTGCAGTTCTCCTTTGTCGATTGCTTTGAAAAGCTCGTCCTCGGGTTTGGCAAAATGGTCCATTCCGATCATCCGATATCCCTGTGCCGACATATAATCGACCGTATAGCGCATGATCGCAAGCTTCTCGGCAGGCAAAGGCAACGTCGTTTCATCGATTTTTCGCATCGTTTTCTTCAACCACGGTACGTGAGCGTAGTTGAATACGGCAAAACGGTCGGGATTTAGCGAAATCGATTGTTCCAGTGTCTTTTTGAAGGTTTCCAAGCTTTGGTACGGAAGACCGTAAATCAAGTCTACGTTGACGCTGACCATATTGTATTTGCGTGCAAGTTCCATCGCCGCCTTGGTAATATCGTACGGCTGTACACGGTGCACTGCGACCTGTACTTTTTCGTCAAAATCCTGAATCCCGAAACTGACTCGGTTGAATCCCGCTTCGCTCATCACTTTCATCTGCTCTTCATTAATATGGCGCGGATCGATTTCGCAGCTGATTTCGGCATCCGGTGCAAAGTTTTTAAAATAACTTTTGATGGTACTGATGATCCGATGAAGCTGCTCGGCATTGAAAAATGTGGGCGTTCCCCCTCCGAAGTGGAGCTGAATCACCGGACGGTTGACATCGATATGTTGCGCCAAAATAGCCAGTTCCCGCAGCAGGTAATCGATATAGCGCTCTTTTTTGTCCTCTTTAGAGGTAAAAACGACGTTACAGCCGCAAAAGTAACAGGCGTTTTTGCAAAACGGCAGGTGGAAGTAGAGTGACAGCATCCGGGCGGGATCTTGGGCATGCAATTTTGCGAGATACCCGTCATAATCGAAAGTATCGGAGAACTCAAGCGCCGTCGGATAACTGGTATAACGGGGTCCCGGCTTGGAATATTTGGTAAATTTATCAAAATCAAGCATTGTGGCCATCCCGTTGCGTATAGAATATTCGCGATTATGCCCCGTTTGGGTTGAATAACGGATAAAAAAGAGAGATTATCCTAAATTCACTCTGTAAAACACATATTTTAAGCAGTGCAACGTTGAGTTTAAATCGTAAGTGTGATAAAATATCCTTATATTACTACCACATTATCACGTTAAAGAGGATTCATGAGTGCTATCAAAGTACTTGTCGTCGAAGATGACGAAGTAACCGCAATGAATTTGAAAATGTCCTTGGAGAAACAAGGGTATGATGTCGTTTCCATTGCCGACAACGCCGTTACGGCACGCAACAAAATCAAAATCTACAATCCGGACATCGCACTGATCGACATCGGTCTGCAAAAGACGATGGACGGTATCGAATTGGCTCAGTTTATCCGGGATAAAAATCCCCTCCCTTTTATCTATCTGACAGCCCATTCCGACAACGATATGCTCTCAAAAGCGAAAAAAACCGAACCTTACGGCTATATCGTAAAACCGTTCGATCCTATCAATCTCCATACGACCATTCAAATGGCACTTTACCGCTTCAAAGAGGAGAAAAAACGCAACTCCAATATCGACGAACTCAAATCCGACCGCGAAGAGCTGGAAAAACTGGTCTACGCCAAAAAGCTTTCCGACAAACCGATCGTCGAATTCGGCAACGGCTACCGCCACGATACCGGCTTGGGAGAGACGTTTTACAACAATCAGAAAATCAAACTGACCAAAAAAGAGAACGCCTTTATCCGTCTGCTGGTTGCACAGCTGGGGAGCGTCGTCGACTTTGAACAAGCGATCAACTACGTCTGGGAAACCAAAGGTGCGACAGATAACAGCGTCCGGACTCTGGTTTGGAGACTGCGTAACAAACTCCCTACCGATGTCATCAAAAACGCTTCGGGCGTCGGTTATTACTTAGAAGAGTAATAGCCCTCTTCACCCATAAACCGTTTAGAAAACTCGGAGTGCAGTACGCTGTACGCTTCGTCGAAATCAAACTCTTTATCTTTATTCAGCGCCGATTCTTCGATAACGTACGCCAGACGCGAAAGTTCGTCAAAACGAAAATTTGCACTCGAACCTTTGATCGAGTGGGCGATAAAAGGGATATCCTCATACGCTTTTTCGGCGATTGCATTCTCCAACTCTCTTAGCGAATGCTCCATCTTTTGGCAGTATATTCCCAGCAGGTAGTCGATCTGCTCTTCATCCAGCATCAAAGCACTCTTGAGGTGTTCCATATCGATCGCCGGCCATTTGGATTTTTGTTTGGGCTTCTGTTCATTTTTTTGAATCGGTTTCGGGCTGAGATAACGGTCAAAAATCTGTTCGATCTCTTTCAGGACAATCGGTTTTCCTAAAAAAGCATCATAACCGTTTTGGATCGAACGTTCACGCGCCCCTTTGATCACATTGGCCGTCAAGGCCACGATAGGGGTGTGCGGTTTTTTATTTTTTTCTTCATACGCCAAAATCGAAAGGGTCGCTTCATTCCCGTTCATATACGGCATTTGCTCGTCCATCAATATCAGATCGAACGGCTGCGAACAATACAGTTCCAACGCTTCAACCCCGTTACTCGCAATCACGTATTCAAGACCGTAGCGTTCCAATACGATTCGGATCAATTCTTGATTGGCATGATTATCTTCCGCAACGAGAATCCTTCCCGAAAATCCGTACCCGCTGTTAATCCCCAGAGCCGTCGGAAGAGAAGGTTGATTGATCCCTAAAACTTCACTGAGGGCATTTTGCAGTTTGGTACAGTAAATCGGAAACGTAAGCGGTGTAATCGTCTCTATCGTGTCGTAACGGTCATCGAGAAAATCCAAAATCGCGACCGAAGGAATCTGCTGTTCAATAATATATTCTCGAGTCTCGTCATCAATGGAGCTTTCAAGAAAAATCAGCAGATCGCATTCGTCTTTGACCGTTTTAATACGGCAAACGTCCAATCCGAAATGATCCCAGTAGCGTTGCAGGGATTCGAGCTTATAGCTCTCGGAAGGATCATATTCCAATAATCCGAACCGTATCCCCTCAAACATCGAGATATCGAATTTCGCAATTTCGCACTCATGATTCACCACAACCGGAATACTCAGGGTAAACAAGCTCCCTTCTCCTAAAGCCGACTGAAGCTCGATCGTCCCTCCCATGTGTTGGGCCAGTTGTTTACAGATAGAGAGTCCCAGCCCTGTCCCCTCGTTAATTCGGATAACCCCTTCATAGGCCTGTGAAAATGCGTCGAATATCCGCTGCTGATCTGCGGACGATATACCGATTCCGTCATCACGTACCGATAAGGATAAAAGCCCTCGGTCATACCGGGCTTCGACATGGATTGCTCCTTCCGGATGGCTGAATTTGATTGCATTGCTCAAAAAGTTCCCGACAATCTGTTTGATTCGCACCGCATCGGCAATAATCTCATAGGGGATAGAAGGATCGATAAAACTGGTCAGAGTGATACTTTTGGAATTGGCACTGGGGACGAAAAGTTCCATCGTATGAGAGATTTCGTCATGGATGTTAAACGGTTGAGGATCGATTGCAAATTCACCGCTTCGGAGTTTACTAAAATCGAGAATATCGTTAATGATATGGAGGAGATTTTCACCGCTATTCGAGATGATATCGAGATATTTTTGGTAGCGGGGATTGATCGTCTCATCCCGAAGTAGCGATACAAATCCTAAAATAGCGTTAAGCGGTGTCCGTATTTCATGTGACATATTAGATAGGAAATACTCTTTGGCCTTGGAGGCATTGATTGCTTCTTGCTCTTTTTGATAAATCGTATCGGTATAGAGTTTCAGCACCCCCGCAAAATTTCGATCAAACAGATAACTGACGGCCGTAAAGATTTCGGGTGAATTAATTCCCATGCGGTACGTACTGTTCAGAACCGCCCGTTTAAAATGGGTACAAAGGGTAAAAAGTTCATCGGCACGGAGATCTTTATTTTTTAAATATTCGATCAGATCGGCGATCACCGGACATTCGCCGATAACCATCTGTCCGGAGACCACTCCCATAAAGTAATCGAACACGTTCCCTGCGTAATGGGCAATAAACAACTCTTGATCAATTTCATGACGCTGTAAAATGGAGGCGCATTCCTCTTCAGCAACCCAGTCTTGTAAAATCTCCTCTTTTGCCGCTATCAAAACCATTTTCGAGTTATACAACCCGCTGATATCGTGGAGACTCATACCCACTTCCTTAGATCGAATTATTGGGAGCAATGATACTCTAAAAAGGTTAAGAGTTATTGTTATCTCTTATAGTTAAGGCTTTATCCAAAAGAAAACGGCCGAAGCGACAATCGCCAGCTGAAACGCCAAAATAGCGACCGTCCCGATGATATTTCCCGTTTGACAGCTGGTACATTGTTTGTAAAGTCTGGATTCGTACTGGGCATAGAAAAAATAGATTACGATCAGCGCGACGATAGCCGCTAAAACTGCAAGATCGATCCGATAAACCCATTCACGCACTTTTTCAGAAACAAAAAACGGTACAAGTGAGGATAGCGCCACACCTGAAATCAAATATTTCGCACCAAGTTTAAACCGGTCACGATAAAAGATGGTTGGACAGGATCCGCCATCGGCAACCAAACCGTATTCAAGATAATCATTGATCCGCTGCTTCATCTCTTTATCGACACGGTCGACGAATGTGCTTCCGAAACAATAATCCAGCTGCTGCTGAAACGTCCGCGCCAAATCGCCGGAAAAATTCCGATGATGCGACTCGCCGTGTATATCTTCGTAAATGACGGTCATCGTCTCATACCGATCCACGTCAACGCTGATCCCTTCATAGTAAATGCTTCTCTCCGTCGCCGTCACCATTCCCGAATGTTTAATCATTCGGGAATTAATATACGGAGTATAGATATCGGCTTCTTTCAGGACGATAATGTTGTACTGGATACCGATTAATATAGCACTTAATGCCTCTAAATCATTCGATTTCATCGTATCGACGATGTCGGTTATCCATTGTTCCAGTTCGTCGTTAAAGAAACGGACATTTGCGGATATCAGGCGGACGGTAGGATCAGGATATTTTATGAGCGGCTGAATCATGGTCGGATTACTTTAGAAGAAGGTAGACGGAGGGCCGGAAGCCTTCCGTATAAAACGTTTTAGTGGCTTTTGCCGACAACAATAATCATTTTGATGTTAATGATTACGAAGCGGATAAACTGCCAGATTTTGCACGTACGAAAAAAACGTGCCCATTTTCCCGGGATCATCGCCGTGTTGAAGTTATCGTTTTTAGCGAAATTAAATTCTTCTGGTTTTGCCATAATGTTCTCCTATATTTGTATATAAGCAGAAGCGACGCTTTCTGCATGACTCTCCTACAGAGAGCCTGGTTTTTATTCCGGAATCACTTTCCAGAAAGGTTTGAGTTTAGCTTTATAGATAAAGAGATAATGCAAGATATGTTTGATCCAGTGACCCGCCAAACCGATCTCTCCGAAAGTATAGTCGGTATCACGACCCGTACCCGGATATTTGTCGAAGTCAGGAACGACCGGATATACCGTCATAGCAGCCGCTTGACCATCGAACCAACCTTTACCGGCAGATGCAACACACGCCGCACCCATTTCAGCCATCGACGCTTCATGCAAGTGAGCGCTTGAACCTTGTTTGATCAAATCGCATACACTGTGAGCGACCGCTTTACCGATAATACCGCTCGGCATACCGGTACGTGGAGGAGTCGGGTTGATGACGGTTCCGTTTGGCGATTTCATCGGTTTTGAGATAATGTGCGGAGGTGCGAATGCAATCCCTGCTGCGAACAAATTCTTGAAGGTAGGATTTTGGTATGTACGAGGCCAGTCAGACGCTTTCCATTCCGCATACGGTTTAGGAGTATAATCTGCATCGACTTTCATGAAGCCATTTGGCGCGAATACCGTATCGGTGATATCTTCACCTGCTTTGTTATACGCTTTAAGACCGACACCGGCGAACGGAGGGATAAGCATCGCGAAGTCGAATGGCTCTTCACCGGTCGTACCGTCAAGCAATTCATATCCGACTTTCCCC
>NZ_CALDDG010000029.1 GCF_937936435.1 uncultured Sulfuricurvum sp.
AACATCGGTCCGGATTTGACCAACTATAAAGAGTTGTTTATGAAGAGCGGTGTGCGAAACGCCCAATTCGTTTATCAAAAAATCGCGGATGCACGTATCGACAACCCGACGACGCACATGACGATCAATCTGACGAACGGTCTTATGAATGAACGCGAAGTATGCGATTTGGCCTCTTACATCGTATCGAAAAAATAATTATCAAGGAGAATATCATGGAAAGAAGATCATTTATTAAAGGATTTGGGGTAGCGGCGGCATGTGCGGCACTATTACCGCACGTTGCATCGGCGGACGAAGCGAAAAAAGTAGTCGGACCGAACGAGATGAATTATGATACGGCGGTTGCGGCGATTACCGGAGGAAAACCGGTGACTCCGTCATCAAAAGTATCGATTTCGGCTCCCGAGATTGCGGAAAACGGTGCGGTTGTCCCTGTCAAAGTAACCGTAGAAAGCCCGATGAGCGATAAAGATTACGTCAAAGCGATTCATGTATTGGCGTCTAAAAACTCTAACGTGCGTTGTGCGAATATCTATTTGACTCCTGCGAACGGCGAAGCCTATTTCGGAACCCGTATCAAACTCGGCGGAACTCAGGATGTCGTTGCGATTGCGGAAATGAGTGACGGAACGTTTTTGAGTGCAAAGCAAAATGTCAAAGTAACCATCGGCGGATGCGGTTGATAACCGATTTTACCTTAACAGCGAAATAACAAAAAGATATTTAAAGGATACACCATGGCAGAGATGAAAACACTGATTAAAATCAAACCGAAAACCTATGCGGTAGGCGAAACGGTTAAAGTCGACTTTATGGCAATGCACCCGATGGAAACCGGTATGCGTAAAAACAAAGATACCGGAGAGATCATCCCGGCTCAGTACATTGACGAAGTTAAATTTATGTTTAACGACCAAGTGATTACAAAGATGGTGATCTGGGAATCGTTGTCGGTTAATCCGCTCTTCTCGATCAGCTTTAAAGTACCGGGAGCGGGAACGTTGAAAGTTATTGCCAAAGACAACAAAGGGCAAAGTGTCGAAAGTACACAACAAATCACTCCAAAGGGATAAATCATGGGTAAATTATCTGTAAGTGCCGCACTGGTTTGTCTCGCTCTTTTCAGCGGTGCAAATGCGGAAGAAAAACTCAGTATGAGCGATGCCGATAAAGCGATGTATGCGGAGATGCTCGAAAATAATCCCGCCGATATGGATGTTGCCGAAGGGGAACAACTTTTCGGCAATATGACCTCTTTGGAAGCGTACAGCAAAATGTTAGGGGTTAAAGAGAAAGACTTAGCGGGTTATATCGCAGGATTCCCACGTTATGTCGATGGGGCGAAAAAAGTGATTACCCTTTCGCAATCGATTCAAATGGCGGCTGCGGATGCCGGCAAAACGGTTCCGAAACTGGAAAGCAAAGAGATGCTGAAAATGACTGCATACGTCAAATCATTGGCGAACGGTCTAAAAACGAACATCGACGTCAAAGCGAACAAACAGATGAAAGAGATGATGGCTCTCGGTCAAGAAGTGTTTGAAACTCGCCGCGGCGGGCGCGGTCTTTCGTGTAACAGCTGTCACAGCCCCGATATTATCGGTCAGCGTCTGCGAATGCAGCCGTTGCCGGATTTGGGTGTGAACAAAGCGGCGGGAACCTGGCCTGCGTATCGTATGACCAAAAGCGAAACGACGGCATTGGATAAACGTTTCCAACAATGTATGGACAATGCGTTATTGGCAAAAATTCCACTCGGTTCAAAAGAGATGGTTGCGCTAGAAGTTTACGTGACCAATAAAACCAAAGGGAACGAGATCCAGATCCCGGGCTTGAAACGCTAAGGGGGAGAGAATGGATTTATCACGAAGAGATTTTTTTCATATCGCGGCTGCTTTGGGACTGGGAGTTCCGGCGGTTGCTTCGGCTGCTTCGTCGGTCAAACGGATCGATGAGGTCGGTCTTAAAGAGATTTACGGATTTAATGCCCGCGGGAATGTGACGTTGTTGCATATCTGCGACATGCATGCGCACCTTAAGCCTTTGTATTGGCGTGAACCATCGACATTGATTTCGGCACCGAATTTGACCGGAACACCGGGATTTTTGTGCGGTGAGTCATTTTTGAAACATTACGGTATGAAAGGCAAAAGTCTGGATGCTTATTTCGATACCTACATGAATTTTGACGCAATGGCGCATAAATTTGGGAAAATGGGGGGGATTTCTCATATGAAAACCCTCATTAACCATATCAAAAAAGAGCGCGGTGCCGATAATGTTATGCTCCTCGATTCGGGAGATACATGGCAGGGTACCGGAGTCGCTTTAAAAACCAAGGGTGAGGCGATCGTCAAAGCGCAAAACTATCTCGGTGTCGACGTTATGGTCGGTCACTGGGAATTTACGTACGGTAAAACGCGGGTCAAAGAGCTGATCGAAATGCTCAACGCGAAATTCATTTCCCAAAATATTATCGGGGACGATTCGTTTGCCGACGATTTCGAAGAGCTTATTTTCGAACCGTACACGATTATGGAGCGCGGCGGGGCTAAGATCGGTATCATCGGTCAGTCGTTCCCGTTCACCTCTACGGCAAACCCGAAAGAGTTTACTCAAGGATGGAGCTTCGGTCTTCGTTTGGATACCCTTCAAACGTATGTAGACAAACTCCGCAAAGAGGAAAAAGTGGACTGTGTCGTCGTATTGTCGCATGACGGGTTCAGCGTCGACCAGGAGGTTGCGCGCCAAGTCAAAGGGATTGATTTTATCCTGAGCGGACATACGCATGACCCTTCTCCGCAGCCGACGGTTATTAACGGTACTGTCATCATTATCGCCGGAAGCCACGGTAAATACGTCGGACGTTTGGATATCGATATCCAAAACCATAAAGTCAAAGGGTATGAGTACAAACTCATTCCGGTAGCGTCGAACCTTATTCCGGCCGATCCGGAAGGGGAAAAATTGGTAGCGGAATTGTACTCGCCGTATGATTCGGAACTTTCCGAAGTGTTGGGGATCACGAAAAATACATTATTTAAACGTGACACCTTCCATTCGACGTTCGACCAACTGATCAACGATTCGATCATCGATGCGATGGACTCGGATATTTCGTTTACTCCGGGATACCGCTGGGGAACCACGGTACTCGAAGGAGATGCGATTACGATGGATCACGTCTATGATATGACGGCGATCACGTATCCGAACGTCTATACCTTCGAATTGACCGGAAAACATATCCGTACCCTGCTTGAGGATATCGCCGATAACGTGTTCAACGCTAATCCGCTGTATCAGCAAGGAGGAGATATGAGTCGTCTCGGCGGGGTGACCTACGAGATCAAGGTTGGAGCCGCTTCCGGTAAGCGTATTCACAACATTACGGTCGGCGGAAAACCGTTGAACGATGCAAAAGTGTATAAAGTCTCTTCATGGGGCGGCAATTTGCAAAACGCGGGGAGCAATCTCAGAGAATCGCTCACCCGTCCGGTATACGATGTCACCGCAGCGTATATTCGCCGTCAGAAAAATGTCAACATCAGCGGTAACAGCAATGTGCGCTTGATGGACTATGACTGCGGCTGTCCGAAAAAAGGTGCGAGAGGGTGCTAAAACACCCCGATCGTCAACTTCAAAACTTAAAGGAGTGAGAGTTATGAACGTAATGAAAATCAGTATGGCGGCAGCAGCTGCATGTCTACTAGCAACGTCGGCGCATGCGCTTAAAACGGAAGATCGTACCTTAAAAGGGAATATGCAGGTTGAATATACCAAAGTTCCGGGTGATGTAAATACTGTAGCCGAAATGTTTACAAAAGGTGAAGTTTACGGGCGTATCCGTTCGAACATGTTTTTGTGGGACTGGGATAATGAAAAATTGAACAGCACAAAAGATCATGATGCATGGGGACTCGGCGGAAGCTTGATCTATAAAACAGGATTTTTCAACGGATTCGGCGCGACTTTAGGTTTTTACGGAACGGTGCCGCTTACGGCTGAGAATACTATCGGTACGACCAATATCGGTAAAGCGGGTAAAGATACGTATCGTACGGCGGCTGACGGTTCAGAAGAGGCTATCGGCGTATTGGCTGAGGGATATTTGGAATACAAAGCAGGAAAAACCGATCTTAAAGTCGGTCGCCAAATTATCGAAAGCACCCTTTTGGCATCCAATGACACTAAAATGGTTCCTAATACGTTTGAAGCAGCCGTTGTTGAAAACAAAGATGTTCCCGATACCAAATTGCGTTTAGGGTATATCACACAACAAAAGTTACGTGATCACCAAACATTTCACAGTATTTTAGCTTACCAAAAACGTGTTGAGAATGACGATTCTGCAGGACATGCAGGACTCACTCCGGCCAAAATCGCGGCTGCGGGAGAAGATAAAGATCCTGAAATGATTTTTGTAACGGCAGAAAACAAATCGATCAAAAATTTGAAACTTAACGCTGATTACTATAACATCGACGGCTTTTTCTCTACATTGGTTCTCGAAGCGAACTATAAAATCGCTCTTGGCAGTGACTGGTCATTGACACCGGGTGTACGTTATCTTCGTCAAATGGACGACGGTGCGGGTGCAATCGGAGGTGCGGCATTAGCAGGTAATGTTACAGCTGCATCGGCAAAAGGTTATACTGATCCTACCAGCGTTGACGCAAGCATGTGGGCAGCACGTTTGGTCTTGGCAAACGGACCGTTTTCACTCATGGGCGGTTTCTCTAAAGTTGCCGATGATGCCGATATCATTGCTCCGTGGCGTGGATTCCCGACGGGAGGATATACCCGTTCTATGGCACAGTATAACTGGATGGCAAATACTAAAACATGGATGGTTCAAGCCAAATACGATTTCAACAAAGCAGGCTTGGTTCCGGGTCTGAATGTTGCGGCCGATTATGCGGATATGAATTATGATGATGCGAAAATGCTTGCAGGTTCGCTCAAATATTCAGATCGCACGATTTTCCATGTCGATGCGATTCAAACGTTTAAAGCTTTGCCAAACACAGAGTTTAAACTCCGTTTTGCAACGGTCAATGCTGACCCATTGTTAAAAACACCGATTACCGATACAACCGATTACGATTCGTACAACGAGTACCGTTTCGAAATCAACTATATGTTCTAACAATACATGATCCGCCTTTGGGCGGGTCTTGTTTTATAATGAAGATTGTGGACTTTTGTATAATTGAAAGTCTACAACCGTCATTATACGGAAGTCTTCAAGGAGTAGCTATGAAAAAAGTGTTTTGGATTTGGTTGCTATTGAGTGTTTCCCTGTATGCCGATGTCCGTTTTGCCCAGCCTTTGCCGACTATCGATAAGCCCCGAGAGGTTGTTCTCGGAGTGAGTTCCGGCGACGATGAGACGATTCAACACGTCTTAAGTACGGCAAACAATGTTTTGAAATTCTACGGACCGGAAAAAGTACACATGCGGATCGTCGCTTATTATCACGGTATTCGGACCGTATTAAAAAATGAGAAAGCATTTGCTCCGCGTGTGGATGCTTTGCAACAATACGGGGTTGAGTTTGTCGCATGCGGCAATACGATGCGTACTAAAAATATATCGGAATCGGAACTGATGCCCGATGTTGAAGTCGTCAGTGCCGGTATAGCCGAAATTATCGAGCGCTCTGCAGAGGGTGCCGTATATATCCATCCATAAGGAGAAAAAGTGAAAGCAATAATTGTATTGATAATGGCGGGGTTTTTATCCCTTTTCGGCGGTGATTTACACCTTTACAGCGCTCCGAACGCTGATGGAAAATTGAGCCCGACCGTTATAGAAAAAGCGTTTGAAGCGAACGGATTCGTGATATCGGCCGATACCGAAATGAACGGTCCGTTTACGAAACAATTCGGGAAAAGCGATTTTTCCATTTTTAACCTTATGACGGTGATTCCGAAAAAAGAGGCGGCTTCTTTGGTGAAATCGCATCCGGACGGAGGAATTTTCGTCCCGATGGGAGTCGGTATCTACCAGAAAAAAGGTGAAAACGATCTGCATGTTTCGGTATTGACCGTGGCGGCAATGAAAAAAATCGCAGGGTTTGACGCTCCCGAGTTTGCCGCTATCGAAAAAAATGTGATGGCTATCTTAGAAAAAACGCTTCCCGGGGCTAAACACACGTTGAGTGCGGACGCTCTTCCTGCTGAGGGGGTATTGTTGAGCCGATTCGTCCGTGCAAGCGGTGCCGACAGCTGGCAAAGCGATAAAGACGATGCGGAAATGATGATCGAAGAAGGGCTCAAACCTGCCGGATTCGTATTGTCCAATTTTACCGATTATCAGTTCATGTTGACGGAAAACGGAGATGAAAGCCCTTTTAACTTTTATGACACTTATTCGATTTGTAAACTCAAAGTGATCTATACGGTTGCTCAAACACGTCCTGAAGCCGCGGCTTTTGCACCGTGTACATTGATGGTATACAAGAAAAAAGATGCTGATGAGATCGTAATGGGATTCCCGGGAGTTTACAACTGGATGAGCAGTGCCCGCGTAGAAGATCCGGATGCCAAAGCGGTATTGTCTCAAGCGCAGAAAGATTTTGAAGCCGTTTTGAAAAGTGTTATCGAATAGTATTGTATAAGCGAGGATACATGCTATAATCCCGGCAATTTATTGCCTGTGAAGCGTTTAACGAGTATCCGATGCCTTTATCCCTGATTGATTCTTCCGATCATATCGTTTTGATTGCCCATGCAAATCCCGATGCCGATTCCCTCGGCTCGGCATGTGCATTTTTCTCTCATTTGCTCCGTCTGCGAAAAAAAGTCACCTTGTTTTGCACTTCTACCGAGATTAATCCGAATCTGGGGTTTCTGCCGTGGTTCGATAAGCTCACCCATCGTTTTCCCAAAGATGCGGATTGTATCGTGAGTTTTGACTGCGGCAGCTATAAAAGACTCGGGATCGATACGGCATTGCCCCTCATCAATATCGATCATCACGAAAGTAACGAACGCTACGGTACGTTCAATCTTGTCGATACCGATGCAATCAGTACGACGGAGGTCGTTTATGATTTCTTTGTTGCCAACGGATTAACAATCAATGCTAAAATGGCGCTTTCGCTTTATGCCGGAGTGCTTGAAGACTCAAAATGTTTTCGTGTACCGCAATGCAATGCTAAAACCTTTGCTTTAGCCCACTCGTTAATTACACTCGGAGCCGATCACGCTTTATGTGTCGAGTGGCTTTATCGACGCCGTTCGTTGGCATCTGTGCGGTTACGCGGAGCGCTGCTTAAACAGATGAAACTTCTTTTGGATGGAAGAGTAGCGGTGTTTGAAGTATCGCTTGCACTCTTGGAAGAGACCGGAAGCGGTGTCATTGAATGTAAAAGTGTTTTGGAAGACGCCTTGCAAATGCGAAGCGTTCAGGCGGCGATGGTTCATATCGAACGTCCCGGCGGCGGAATGAAAATTTCACTCTATACCGATGATACGCTCAATGCGTCAAAAGTCATGGCGACTATCGGAGGAGGAGGGCATCGGCATCGTGCCGGTGCTTATATCAAAGAGGCTCGGACGAGAGATTTCGTCGGCGATTTAATTACAACGATACAAAAGGAGTTTGAGTGAGAAGAGGCCGAAACGGTTCGGGGATTATCGGATGGGTTTTAATAGCAGTAGTGCTGGGTGCGCTGGGATTTATGGCGTTTTCGCCGAGTTTTGAGCGTGAAGATCCAAAAGTGACGCTTAGTCTGGATGGATATTGGAATTTTAAAGATCCGATCCATGTGAACGTTGAAGACGCAAGCGGACTGAAATCGTTTAAAGCGACGCTGATGACACCGCATGACGAATGGGTTGTCGTTGATGATACTACTCCTTCAAAAGAAATCAAAAGAAGCTTTGATGTCCTCCCTCCTAAAGGGGTCCGCCGTGTCGACTCCCCGTCAGTCACGTTGAAAATCGAAGCGACGGACAACAGTCTCTGGGGATTGTTCATGGGCAATACGCTTAAAGAAGAGTTTACCTATGTAATCGATCAACGCCGTCCGAATCTGGCAATTGTCGCAAACTCGTATAAAATTCAAAAAGGGGGATCGGCGATCGTCGTTTTCAAAGCGGATGACCCTCATATGGAGAGTTTAAAAATTGAAACCAATTTCGGCAAAACGTTTATCGCCCAACCCTTCATCAAAGAAGGATACTATGCATCGCTCTTAGCTTGGCCGGTTCAAGAACAAAGTTTTACGGCGACGGTTGTTGCACGCGACCGCGCGGGTAATGAAGCCAGAAGCACGGTGCCGTTACGTTTGAAAGACCATGTATACCGCGTATCGAATATCGAACTCAGCGATGCGTTTTTGGACGGTAAAATTGCCCAATTGGCGAACGAGTACGAACAAACCGCAGGTGTAGATGACCGATTGGAACAGTTTAAAATTATCAATGAAAAAGTACGCTCGGATAATGAAAAGATCATTCACGATATAACGTCCAAAGTTTCGAAAAACATCGTTACCGATTTTAATCCGGCACCGTTTTATCCGCTTGTCAACGGTCAAAAAGTAGCAGATTTCGGGGATCACCGTATCTACAGTTATAAAGGGCAGCAAAATCTTTCCAATGCGTATCATATGGGATTGGATTTAGCAAGTGTCCATATGGGACCGATTGTTGCCTCAAACGGCGGAAAAATCGTTTTTTCGCAGCCTAACGGTATTTACGGGAACTTGCCGATTATTGACCACGGATTCGGATTATACACACTCTACGGACATTGTTCGGAAGTGGATGTTCAAGAAGGAGACAGTGTCGCCGCAGGTCAGCAAATCGCTAAAACGGGCCTAAGCGGTTATGCGATGGGAGATCATCTTCATTTCGGTATTCTGGTTC
>NZ_CALDDG010000030.1 GCF_937936435.1 uncultured Sulfuricurvum sp.
CGAGATAAAGGAATGTGACTGGAGTTCAGACGTGTGCTCTTCCGATCTTGATGCTATAGAAACCTTTCTACCTGAAAAATGCGGCATTATTTTTAACGATACCAAAGTGATCAAAGCACGTCTTTACGGCCATAAGAGCAGCGGAGGTGCGATCGAGTTGCTCATTAACAGGGCTCTTGACGCCTACACTATTAATGTATATATCAAAGGACGTGTCAAAACAGATACGATCCTCCATTTCGCCGAACATATCCATGCCCGCGTCATCACTCTGCATGATGACGGATCGAGGGATGTCCGTTTTTTTCATCTCGACACTCCGATCCGATTTGAAGAGCTGCTCCCCATCCTCGATACCATCGGCCATATTCCCCTCCCCCCTTATCTCGGACGTGAAGACGATGCGGAAGACGAAAGGGAATATCAAAGCGTTTTCGCTCGGCACGAAGGGGCAGTCGCCGCTCCCACCGCTTCGCTGCACTTCACCGACGAACTTTTTGATGCCGTGTGTGCAGCCCATCCGCATGCCTTCGTCACCTTGCATGTCGGATCAGGTACTTTCAAGCCGGTAGAAGCGGCCGTCATTACCGATCATCCGATGCATTCGGAATATTTTGCCATTAGCGACGCGGCATATGAACTGATCCGCAACGATATCCCCCTTCTCTGCATCGGAACCACTTCGACCCGAACTATCGAATATTACGTGCGCAGCAACCAGCGCAGCGGAGAAGCTAACCTTTTCTTACATCCTCATAATCCGCCCCTTCGCGTCAACCATCTTCTCACTAATTTTCACCTTCCTCAATCGACGCTATTAATGCTGGTAGCATCGTTTGTAGGGCTGGAAGAGACCCACCGTATTTACAACGAAGCAATCGTTCAAAAATACCGCTTTTTTTCGTATGGAGATGCTCTTCTTATACTCTAAATTACTCCCAATTATGATAAAATAGTGATATTCCTTCAAAAGGCATTGTAATGGATCACATAAACCGCAGACAATTTCTGAGTGCCGGTTTGCTTCTCGGCGCTTCTACCCTGGTGGGAAAAGAGACTTCTCCCAAAATCGTAACCGAAACAAAAGAATTCGTTCCTCCTGTTATCGCTTTTCCTGAGAAAAAACCGCTGAAAGTCATTTCAGACCGTCCTCCGTTATTGGAGTCTCCGCGTGACATCTTCACCCAGCCGATCACTCCGAACGATCAATTTTTCGTCCGCTGGCATATGCCGGATATCCCGACCTACATCGATTTGAACGAATTTCGTCTGCAGGTGCAAGGTTCCGTCGAACAACCCCTTTCACTCAGCGTCGATGATCTCAAAAGCAAATTCGAGCCGGTAGAGATCACCTCCGTCCTCCAATGCGGCGGAAACAGCCGCAAGTATTATGCTTCCAGCGGTCAGGCAACCCACGGTGTCCAATGGGGACACGGAGCGATGGGATGTGCCGTATGGAAAGGGGCACGCCTCAAAGATATTCTAAATATGGCCGGCGTCAAAGGTGACGCGCGCTATGTCGGTGTCAACGGTCTCGAAAAACCGGCCGTAGACGCAACTCCGAAATTTTTCCGCGAAATGGAGATCGATGAAGCACTTAGCGGCGAGCTGATCGTCGCCTATGAGATGAACGGCGAAGATCTACCGTACCTTAACGGCTTCCCGCTCCGTCTCGTCATTCCTGGCCACTTCTCGGATAGCTGGGTCAAAATGCTCTCCGAAATCACCGTTATGGATCAATACCGCAAAAGTTTCTTCATGGACGTCGCCTACACCGTTCCGGATAACGACTGCGAATGCGTCATTTCAGGAAGCGATTTCGAATATAAACGCAAACCGATCGCCCAGATGAAAGTCAAATCGGTTATCGGTTATCCGACGCCGGGTACCGTGATCAAAAAAGGCTCCCGTGTTCGTGTCACCGGGATGGCGTTCGATCAGGGAAAAGGGATCAAAGAAGTTATGATCTCTACCGACGGCGGTAAAAGCTGGAGTACAACGGCACTCCAAAAAGATTTAGGCAAATACGCTTATCGCCAATGGGTCTACCAATGGGAACCGAAAGCCAAAGGGGAATATACCATCATGGTCCGTGCGATCAACCGCATCGGAAATATTCAACCTATGGCGGATGAGATCGGCTGGAATGCCGGAGGATACCAATACAATGCCGTTGATATCGTCAACGTGAAAATCGTCTAAGGGGCCAACCATGAAAAAAACACTTTTGATAAGCGCCCTTTTACTCGGCTCATCGGCACTCTTCGCACAGGTTAGCAAACCGATCGAAATGCCGTATTACGATTATCCGATGGAAAAAGGAGATCACGACGAAGTGGCGCAGCAGTACTGCCTGATCTGTCACTCATTCGGATACATTTTGAACCAAGGGAAAAAGAGCCGTCCATACTGGACCGGAACCGTCGCTAAAATGGTCAATGAATTTAAAGCGCCTATCCCGAAAGAGGATCAGCAAATTATCATCAATTATCTCGTAAAACACTACGGATATGAGAGTACCGGGCAACACTAAGCCCGGTTTCGCCTCACGTCAATACGACTCTGCCGTTTTGAACTTCGATCACTCCGTTTAGTTCAGCCTCAAAAATCTTTTCACCGTATTTTTGCACCGCATCTTCATAGACCGGACGCATCGCGCAAAAACGTAAAAACGGATCACTGACGTCGATTGCCGATCGAACTTTGCCGAATCTTCCGACAAACATACTGATATCATAAATCGCTTCGGCTTTTCCTTCGGCCAATAGTCGGTTCGTCCCCTCGCTCTCACCGATATGATGAGGGAGTACATATATTTTTTTCCCCATCTCCAACGCATACTCGACACTGCGCATGCTCCCGCTCTCCTCATCCGCCTGAGTTACGATGAGCACCTCTCCCAGAGCCACGACCAATTCGTTTCGGACGACAAAACTCCAGTTTGTCGCTGCAAACCCGGCTTCAAACTGGCTGAGAGTCAGACCCTCGGCCTCGATACTTCCCAATAACGACTTATTGACTGCGGGATAGTGTAGGTCTATACCGCAGGGCAATACGGCGATTGTATTAGCGCTTCCGGCACCCCGATGAGCAATCGCATCAACCCCCATCGCTCCGCCGCTGACAATACAGGTACCTACGCGCGAGAGTTCGTGTGCAATGGCATGTGTCATCTGCTGAGTGTACTGATACGGTTTACGGCTGCCGATGATCGATACTTTCCGGCGATATAACAAATCGGTATTTCCTTTATAAAACAAAAAATCCGGTTTTTTTTTCATCGCTTCCAATTCGGAAATCGCAAAATCGATACTGTTCATGATACCCGTCTCATTTTGTTTTTTTTGAGTTTACCATACGTGTGAGAATCCAAATAAATTATGACATAGTGCTATATTTTACACTATTGCCTATTTTTAAATCAGTTCAGCAATTGACATTCGTTATATCTTTTCATATACTACGTAAATTTTTGAAGGATTCTGTAATGGGTGAAACAAGACTGTTGGTCGATATCGGTGTCGTAGCCGTTTTAGGCATAATGAGCGTTATTGCGCTCAGTATTATCTTTGAACGCTATTTTTCGATTCGCCGTACCGAAGTAACGGACTTTAGTTCTCTCGATCAGCTCGAAAATTCGCTGACCGAATATCTCCATTTGCTCGCAAGTATCGGTTCCAATGCCCCCTATGTCGGTATGCTCGGTACGGTATTGGGGATTATGGCAACGTTTCACGAGATGGGAGCAAATGGTACCAATGCCAACGGTGTAATGGAAGCGCTCAGCTCGGCACTCTTTGCGACGGCATTAGGACTAGCCGTCGCAATACCGACGATTTTCATCTACAACCTTCTGCTACGCAGCGTCAAAAATAAAGTCGTCGAATGGAAAACGATCCATGAATGAAAAAGAGATCGGCTACATCAATGCCGTCCCTCTTGTGGACGTGATGCTAGTCTTGTTGACCATTGCCCTCACTACGGCCACCTTTGTAAAAGAGGGGGCATTGTCTGTCGATCTCCCCTCAGCGAAAGCTCAAACCCGAGAAGCCCCGAAGGTGATCCGTCTGACAATCACAAAAGATCATACCTATTACATCAACGACAAAGAGATCGCACAAAAGGATATATCAGCGCAGCTGACACAGTTTAGTCGTGAAGATTTATGCGAAATCTATGCCGATAAAACGGTGATGGTCGAAGACTTGACCGATATGATGAGTCTATTAAACGAATCAGGATTTACCAAAGTCGTCATTAAAACCAAAACCGCTGTATAAATGAAAAAATCATTCTTAGGGTCATTGCTGGTTCATCTCCTCCTCGTACTTGGTGCGATCGGATTAATCCACAAACCCTATGATGTCGAAACCGTCACGATCCCGCTTACTATGCCGATGGCTTTTGAAACAGCCACGCTAAGCGATCCGACCCCTGAGTCGATTCAAAAGCCCGCAGCTAGACCCAAAGAGATCCATACTCCACATCCGATTGCCGCACATACCGTACATACTGCTCCATCGGCACAGCCTCAAACGCATACTGAAAATATCGTTCAAACCCAAACTGCCCCATCGGCTCTCTCCGAAGCCATATCTGAACCAGCTACATCCGCACCCGTACAACCTGAATCTGATACACTGTCTCAAGCACATTCACCGACTGTACCCGCGGCATCCACACCGATCGATCCCAATCTAAAAGCAAATTTTGAGATCATTCGTAAAAAGACCTTTGAGCGTCTTTACTATCCGCAGGATGCACAAAATGCTCTCAAGGAAGGGACAGCAACCGTAATCTATAAACTCTCTGAAGCAGGCGTGGTGGAATCTATTGTACTTGAACATAGCACCGGCTATCCTGACCTCGATGAAATCGTACTAAAAGCGGCACATGCGCTTCAAGGTGAACAGCTTCGCTCTGTCGAAAAGCGGATTAATATCCGGCTATCGATTGAATTTACGGTAACGAATAAGGCGGCATAAAGATGTTTGAGCACTATTACAATGAACTCATCGCCTACTTTTCTAAAACACTGAAAGACCGCGACCGCGCCCACGATGCGGTGCACGAATGTTATAGCCGTGTATTGGCGAATGTCCCGGGTTATCCTCCCATCCAAGAACCCAGAGCGTTTTTGTATCAGACGGTACGCAATATCCTTGTTGATGAGCACCGTAAAAATGTCCGATATATCAACGTCAATATCGACGATGTCGTCTTAACGTCGCACGAGTCGGAACAGCCGCTGGAGGTGATCGCATCGGATGAACGGATGAGAAAACTCCAATGCGCGATCGATACCCTTCCGCCCAAATGTAAAGAGGCGTTTATCCTCTTTAAATTCGAGGGGATGCCACAGGCTCAAATCGCCGAAGCGATGGGGATATCCCGTAAAATGGTCGAAAAACATATTATGAATGCGATGAAAGTGTGCAAAAAATGTCTGAAAGAGATCGAAGAATAATGGCACGCGAAGAGTTAAACCCTATGTATGATGAATTAGAAGATATCGCAATCCAGTGGTTTTTGCGTTCGCAAGAGCCGATGACTCCAGGGGAGAGAGAAGAGATGCAAGCATGGCTATCCCATCCGGAACATCTCTCGGTGTATGAGGAGGTAAAATCGACATGGGATGCACTCGATACCATCGCGCCGAAACCCAAATCCTCCGCCAATGTAACGTTGATGTCCCGACGCGCCTTTTTATATACCGCAGCTTCTGCCATTGCCGCTTTGGGGAGCTACGGGCTGTATGAGCGCTATACCTCTACCCCGGTATTCACCCGTACCTTTATCAGCCGACCGGGTGAAATGGTAGAGGGCAAACTCCCCGATGGCACCCGTATCGCGCTCGACACCGATACGAAACTTGAAGTGATCTATTACACCCATAAACGTGAAACACGATTGATATACGGTCAGGTGATGTTTAAAGTCGCGTCTAATGCACACAAACCTTTTACCGTAGATGCCGAAAGCACCCGTATTACGGTAGTCGGTACCCGTTTTTCAGTCCGTAATATCGACGGTGATGTTAAAGTCGCGGTACAAGAGGGGCATGTTCGGGTGCAAACCGATGGGAATCCGCAAATACATAATCTTTTCCTATCCGATGGAGTGATTATTCAGGCTATTACCAACAACATTAAATCGATCCACGTCCAACCTAAAAATGTCGGGGCATGGCAATACGGACGAATATCCTTCGAGAACGCTTCCATGGAAGAAGCGATTAGAGAGTTCGAACGCTATGGAGAAAAGCGGCTTATCGCGTCTCCTGAAACCTCCCATATACGGATCACCGGAAATTTTGACATCACCGGAAGCGACAGTTTTGTAAAAACACTTCCGAAAGTTGTCCCGATCCGATATGAACAGCAAGGAGAACATATCTGCATCGTACCGCGATGATATATTGAGGATAATCCGATTCAGGGAGCATAGTAGCTTGTGCGTAAATACCTCCGGACCCAACCACCTAATGAAAACTTCTCTGCAAGTGTTGTTGTAGAGAAGCAATTTATCTATAAAACCACGCCATATTTCACAAAAAATCAAATTCTTTTACGAATTTTTCAAACACAGGTAGGGATTTCGAATACTCAAACGTCTTCTATTTAACGGGTTTATTTTGATGCTGTACTTTGATGTAAGTCCTTTCGTATAAACGCCTATCCATCGTTATGTCTATTATGATATATCGTAGAAGAAAAAATGTAGGAGCTTGAGAATGAAAAAGAGAATGATACCGTTGGCATTGAGTGCGATTATCGCTCTAAGTGCCCAAAGTTATGCGAAAAGCGTCGAACTTGACATCGCTTCGCAACCACTATCCTCAGCATTGTCCAAACTTGCTGAACAAAGCGGGATGTCGTTATTGGTCTCGCAGGATGTTGTAGCGGGTAAAACGGCACCTGCACTCAAAGGAGCTATGGAGCCATCTGCTGCGTTGGCAAAACTGCTCGCAGGGACTGATCTCGAAGCGAGTACCAAAGACGGTACGATCACTGTGCGTAAAGCAGAGGGAGCATCAGAGCAATCATTAGAAAAGATTACACTAGCTGGGACACAAGAGGCTGTTGTAAAACCAAAAGAAGGCTCGGCTGAAGCTGGATATAAAGTTGATACGGTTAAAAATGTAGGACCGTGGGGCGAGAAGAAATTGCTTGATACTCCCTACTCCATTAATGTCATCAGCAGTGACTTAGTATCAAATATCAATACCTATGATGCCTCTGAATTATTTAGAGTAACTCCATCTGTACAAATACTCTCTCCAAAATCTTCCGGTGCGACTGATATTGAACTGCGTGGTTTCAGACAATACCCCGTAAACGGCAATCAAGCTTTAGATGGAAATCGGAACTATGATTTAGCAATGGCCCTCGAAGATAAAGAACGCGTCGAGATCCTTACGGGCTCATCAGGTTTTATTTACGGAGTCGCAAATCCTGGAGGGACAGTCAATTATGTCCTAAAACGTCCAACGATTACACCGTATCATGAGTTAACGGTAGGTAATTATGGAGGAGATCAATATTATGCCCATATGGATATCAGTGCACCGATCGATCAGGACGGTAAATTCGCATATCGATTAAACGCTGTAGTACAAAACGGTGATACAGAACTAACCAATCAAAGCATTGAGAGAAATCTAATAAGTGGAGCTTTTGACTGGCATATAACAGATCGTCTTCTATTACAGCTAGATGCCGCTCATAGTTATTATAAAGTAAATGCGCCGACACTCAGTTTCAGTTATGCATCCAACGTCGACATTGCAAATATTTCAAGTAATACTGCAAATGCTGCTCCCGAATGGGCATTTGACAAAATGGTAACGGATGAAGGCGGTGCACGGATTCAATGGAAAATCAATGATACGTTTTCTCTAAGATCATCCTATACATATGCGAAACATGAACGCGAAAACATATTTATGGGGGCGAATATCATCAATAGTGCGGGTGACTATACAATTTCCTATTGTGGTACAAATGCCCCTTTTTACAACTACAATAAAACTTTCTATACTTATTTAGATTCAAGCTTTGAAACAGCCGGTATCAAGCATAAAACAAATATCGGTATATCGACCGATTGGATTTCGTGGTACAGCGCTCCGGATGGTGGATCGTATCCCGGATTGTCAGGAACATATAATTTAAATGAAGTCAATAATGCCGCCAAGCCCTCATTCGGTGTTTATAATACTTTGCCGTTGCGTAAATACATGGATACAAAAAACGTGAAGTTGAGTATAGGCGACGAAATCATATTCAACCAGCAGTTTAGCGCTCTTGTAGGCTTAGCAAAAAATAAAATCGATTCATCTTCAATTTGGAATGCGGTAGATTATGAAAAAACAAAAATTGTCCCAAACCTATCGTTGGTCTATAAACCTATTTCGTATATCAGCACCTACGCTACCTACATTCAAGGCCTTGAAGAAGGGGACGTCGTCGGTACTTTAGACTGGGGACACGGGGGTCAGACAATCACAAATCAAAATACTACCATGAAACCTAAAATCAGTGAAGAATATGAAGTAGGTGTTAAATCCGAAATAGGCGGTATGTTGTTGAGCGCCGCTCTCTTCCAAATTGAAAAATCGAACCAATATGCGAAAGATAATGGTGACGGTACATCCACCTATGTAGATGACGGATTGCAAACCCACAAAGGGATTGAAATCACCGCAACCGGAAAAGCGATGCAAAACCTCACATTGATGGGAGGGTACAGCTATATCGATGCAACATTAAAAAAACAAGAAGACAACACTGCTTTAGAAGGGAAAACTCCGACCAATATTCCGAATCAAATGTTTAAATTGTATGCCGAGTATGAGATACCGGAAATCGTCGGATTGACCTTAACAGGTGGAGTCTATTACATAGGCGAACAATATGCAGACGATTTAAACCAATATAAATTGAACGATTACGTCACAGAAGACATAGGCCTGAGATACACTACATCTTTCTACAGCAATAAAGCAACGTTCAAAATGATGGTAAAAAATCTGACAGATGAAAAATATTGGCTCAACAGTCAAATTGTCGGTTCACCTAGAACCGTTGCATTCTCTGCCGGTTTACAATTCTAGCTACAAAGCGGTCTTAGCAGACCGCTTTATGATAACTAAAAAATATATGGGTTTTGAATGAGTATTGAACGATTCGTTTTCGGAATAGTTGTAGGTTGTTTGCTATGTGTACTAAGCTATGCATTTAATCCTCCAAAACTAGTTACAGTATCAGAAATAGACTCAACCGATAAACAAGCTTCGAGTGTTATGCTCTTTATCCCTTTACTTTGGCACTATTTGAGTGTAGATGAAACCGATACGCATATAACCGCAATAGCCAGATATATGAAAGAAGAAGCGAATACGACTCTTTTAAGCAAACTCTATCCCCGCATTATTACCAAAAATGAAGCTCTTACCAGCGTTGGTGCCGTTCCGTTAGGTGTGGAGCAAATCTTATTTTTGCATCCTAGTCGCATCCTATCATGGGAACATTTTTCATCTAAACTCAAAGCGATCAATTATCAAGGATTAGTAACTATCACTACGAAAGAATATGAAAACAAATCCGAACTTTTTGATATTCTCGGAAAAATAACTGATAAAGAATCAAGAGTTCAATGGTTGCTCCAACGTGAGCAAAAGCAGATTCATATGATCGAACAGCATATTCCGCACGATACTTCTTATACGTCTATTATCGTTTTAGGTAATTTACGCAACTTTTCTATGTGGAATGCCAAGGCAATCGATTTCAATGACAATCTCAAACGGATTCACGGAGTCAATCTTGCTGAGACGATGAAAGCCTCCAACGCTTCCATCAATGTCGAAACCCTGATTCACTATAATCCGGATGTTCTCTTCCTTCCCTCGTATACAGATGATTTGATAACTCCGCATGATATCTATTCCGATCCGAAACTCATCTCCATAAATGCTGTCAAGAATCATCGTGTTTATCTCATCCCGAGTGGAGCATCGAGGATGGAGGGCCCGATTGAGACTCCTATATTGCTTGAATGGATGGCAGTACTGCTGCATCCGGAGTTATCCTCTTCTTTTCACCTCCGAGAAACCGTACGGACAACATATAACGATGTTTACGGATATAACCTCTCTCAGAAAGAAATCGACAAACTACTGCATCTTAAAGAAAACATGCAATCCGCCCATTACGATATCTTTCAAAATCACACTCGATAAAGGAAACACATGCCACGCCGATTTAATACAACTGGAATTTATATAAATTCGGGACTCGCATCTTGTGCCTACCACTGCCGCTATTGTCAGCTCGTCCATATCAAACCGACGACATTCGGAATGAATAGATTTGTAGGGGTAGTTGAAAAGTTCCTTGACTATAAAGATAGCCATAAATTAATCGAATTTGATATCAGTTTTTGGAACGGCTATTCATACGATTGCAGCCTTTGCGATTTTCAAAAAGAGCTAGATCTACATAAGAAGATCGGTGACTGGGAGCTTAAAATCCTCCTTCTCGGAGGGATACCGCATATGTCCGATAGCGTTCTTGAAAAATGGTTTTCGGACAGAAAAGCGATCGGGAGCGAATTTGCCTCTGCATCGTATTTTGGATACGGAGAGATGCATGATTACTGGAACAATATGAAAGGGAATTTTGACTTTCTGATCAATGCCCAAAAAGTTGCCGTCAAAGCGGGTCTCTATAATGAACAGCGCCTTTTTTTGACGAATTCGACCCTTCCGATCATGGAACAGCTGCTCGACAAACTTGATACCGAAATTCCGGATGTCAGAAAACGGGAGGGGTATCCTCTCTTTTATAGTGGTTTGGCACGCCGATATGAAAACGAAAGAGTAACGATGGAAATCCTCGATGCCCAATCCGAACGGGTACAGGCAATCTATCGAGGCGATAAGGCAAACTGGAAAAGTGAACGCGATTGGATCGAATTTTCCCGTACTGCCGGACCGAAGTATGAAAGCGGCTCCGTTACTCTCACCTTGACCGATCAAAACATCGATCAGATTGAGGCAATGAGTTGTGAAGAGATATTGGAAAACTTGACTAAACGAACACAAGATGCTTATAACAGCGTACCCAGCCGCGATGAGTTAGCAGACAAATACTCCGATCCCGATAATAACAAAATCTATATGTTTTTATGGGACATGGAATGTTTGTGGATGGATCGCTATCTCAAAGAGAACCCGACATCGTTTGAAAGAGCATTAACCCATTTCGGAAGATAATGAAACATTCAGGGAGCATAGGGGCTTTATGCATTGGTACCTCAGGTTTCATTTCATTCCTTAAGTTAAGCTTCTCCGTACTACTCCACGGAGAAGCGTTTTAAAAAGGAGACTTATGAGTCACACAAAAACAACTGAAATATTAAACGCACTGATAATGCCGATACTGCTGTTGATTATGCTGGCGTTAATGGTATTTTCCCTGACTATCGGGCGCTATCCGATACCTGCCGCAGAGGTGATCCGCATCGTGCTGAGTACCCCTCCGGGAAGTATCCACTCTTCCGCCGATTCTCCGTGGGTAATCGTCGAGATCGTCCGACTGCCGCGAATACTGCTCGTCGTGCTGTGCGGTATGGGGCTGGCTCTCGCTGGTGCCGCAATGCAGGGGGTATTTCGTAATCCTCTCGTAGGTCCCGAAGTCGTCGGTGTAAGTGCGGGAGCAACGTTCGGTGGAATTTTAGCCATTATGATCGGATGGTCGGCATGGGGGATTGTCTCATCAGCATTCGTATTTGGGACGGCGGCACTTGTCACAGCATTTTTGTTGGCCAAATTATCAGGTCGCGCGAGTATTCTGGGGATTGTTCTCTCCGGTGTGATTATCTCGGCATTTTTCGGTGCACTCTCAGGAGTGATGCATTATATGGCCGATCCCGAAACGAAACTTCCCGCCATGGTCTACTGGCTGATGGGAAGCTTCGCCGAAGCGACATATGAAAAAGTCTCAGTCGTTTCCCTCATCACTCTTATCGCCGGAGGAATATTAATTTCACTGCGATGGAGACTTAATCTCCTCTCCCTCGGAGAAAGCGATGCAGCTTCATTGGGGGTGAACGTCGAAATACTCCGTTGGGGAGTCGTGGCACTAGTGTCATTGATTGTCGCAGCACAAGTCTCAGTGAGCGGCGGTGTGGGATGGGTTGGGCTGGTGATCCCCCATTTCGCCCGTATGATCGTGGGAGCCGATCATACGAGACTCCTTCCCGTATCGGCATTGATAGGGGGAATTTATCTCTTGTTGGTAGATGACCTCTCCCGTTCGCTTATGCCCCAAGAGATTCCTATCGGATTACTCACCGCATTGATCGGTACGCCGATCTTCGCCGTCGTCTTTTGGAAAATGTCGGGGAAGGGCTGGAGTAATGATTAATGCAATCGACGTAAAGAATATGGGATTTGCCTATAAGAAAGAGCAATGGATTTTTCGCGATCTGAACTTCTCGATAGCTCCGGGAAGTGTCTTTGCAATTTTAGGCCCCAACGGTAAGGGGAAGACGACGTTGCTCAAAAGTATCCTGGGGCTTCTCTCCCCGCAGGAAGGGAGCGTTATTCTTAGAGGACAAAGTGCTTTCGTTCCCCAACTTTTCTCGGTCACCTTTGCCTACAGTGTACTGGATATGGTGGTTATGGGAAGAGCCAAGCAGATCGGTCTGTTCTCTCAACCTTCCAAAGCCGATTACGGCTCGGCATACGAAGCACTTAAACGGTTCGGGCTCGAGGAGTTGGCAGAACGTCCTTTTAGCGATCTGTCTGGAGGACAACGTCAACTCGTCATCATCGCCCGTGCTTTGGTCGCTGAAGCGCAGATATTAATCCTCGATGAACCCACCTCGGCACTGGATCTGAAAAATCAAGATCTTATCTTACAATGGATCCATCGCCTCTCCAAAGAGGAAGGGCTCACAATCCTTTTTACAACCCACCATCCGCATCATGCACTCTCCGTCGCAGATCATGCCTTGCTGATGTTTAAACATGACGACTATACGTTCGGAACAATCGGTGAAACACTTTGTGAAGAAAATCTGATGAGGCTGTACGGTATTGCGATCAAACATTTAAGTTTCGAGCACGACGGAAAAGCCGCTCATACTCTCACACCCGTCTTTATGAAACAGAGAAAATAAGAGGGTGCTATGCCGCAAATACTAGTTTGTTGTTATACGACTCCGGCACGGCCGAAACAGCAGACTCTTTTTGCAGCATAATCGCAAAGATTCTCGCCGCATCCGTTCGGTTCGCCGTTGCAATGGCCTCGATGGAAATTTCCGTACTGACAACCAAAATCCCCTCGCGATTCAATTTCATTCGCGCGGCAGGACAATCCAAACCCAAAAAGCGGCAAAATTCGCTCAGACTTTTCGAATGAAGTGCATTCGGCAAGAGTTGGGAACTGCACGCGCTACTCACTTCTCCACTCGTGGCCAGCGTAACGAGCTGCTCCGAAAGTTTTTTAAGTTTTTGGCGCATCATATAGACGTGAATCGGCAAAATACTCAAAAACAATCCTCCCGCCGTCATATGATACGCCATTAAATCGACCGGATACCATTGCAGCCATTGCATCGCAACTGTAAAGAGGATCGTCAACACACTCCCCATCATCAACGAAATCGTAACCGCTTTAAGAAGAACGCGACTTTTCATAAGAAACCCTTTGCGATAAATTTCATTATATCTTTTTTGATATAATGATGCTACGAAAGTGTTTATGCATAAATCGTTCATACTTTTTTACGACATATTCAATTTAGGAAGCCCCACTCCGGAATGAGGGGATATCAGATTTGTTCAATCCCTACGAGTTCGACTTCGTTAAGTAGGGCCTTGGATTCTTTGAGTGCTTGAATCGTATCGGGACGCGGATGTCCGATCGCGATGGCGCTGCCGTGCTTTTTAGCTTTTTCTACCGCTTCTGCGATCTGTTTTTTGACATTTTCCACACCGTCTTGATGATCTAAAAAGACATCCCGCCCAATATAAGTGACACCTTGTTCGCGTGAGACTTCGGGTACTTTGGTTTGTGCCGTCGTTCGGCTGTCGACGAACTGAATCCCCTCTTTTTTCATTACATGGATCAGTTTTTCCATCGCCTCGGTGTCGGAGGTGAATTTGGAACCCGTATGATTATTCATGTATCGGACGTTAGGATAGAGACGCTTGAGCGCTTCGATCCTTTTCGTAATCGATTCTTCCGAATCGTCTACTCTGAGAGTAGAAGGTTCCTCGGCATCATAATCGAGCGCTTCCATCGGCAGATGAACCATGTATTTTGCTTCTTGCTGTGCTAATAATGCCGAATCGGGATGACGCGGACTCGGAGGCAAGAACGACATCACCAACGGCAACCCCGTCGATTTGATCACCCGCACGTCGCGCGGGTACGATACGTCATCGATGATAATCACCAACTTCGGCGTCGTCCCATCACTGCGCAAAGGTCGGCTAGGACTCGGCGGCGGAAGCGCATGCTGATCTTTCGGGGCATATTCGTGCTGCGGTTTCAGACTCTCACCCCCCTCTTGATCCAATAGCTCTTTGAGGCGGATTTTGAGTTTACGTATCTCTTCATCCTGCGTGCGGCTTGTATGGACGATCGAAGTGTAGTTCTCATCGATAGAGGCGATCTGCTGTATCTGATCGACGAGCTGTTTGGTTTGTGCCCGCTCGGCAGCCAAATCCTCTTCGGCTTGGTTAAATCCGACAAAATACCCAATTAATACGGAAGAGAGAATTACGATTGCACCGAGCAATCCTCGGATAAGCCATTTCATTAATGATGATTGTCGGGAAGAAAACCGTTTGTTCACGAGAAGAAGAACCCACTTTCACAGGGGATTTCAGAGCCGAAGGCCCTGAACAAAGAGAATTAGTTTTTGCTTTGGTCGACGATTTTGTTTGCTTTGATCCATGGCATCATAGCACGGAGACGTTCACCCGTAACTTCTACCGGATGTGCCGCAAGGTTTTTACGCTCAGCGTTCATGCGCGGATAACCCGCTTGCCCTTCAAGTACGAAATCTTTTGCGAATTGACCGTTTTGGATCTCTTTAAGAACTTGTTTCATCGCTTTTTTAGACTCTTCGTTGATAACGCGCGGTCCGGAAACCATATCGCCGTACTCAGCAGTATTAGAGATCGAATAACGCATATCTTTGATACCGCCTTCGAAAATCAAGTCAACGATCAATTTCATTTCATGAAGACACTCGAAATATGCCATCTCTTCCGGATAACCCGCTTCGGTCAACGTTTCGAAACCGGCTTGGATCAATGCAGAAACACCGCCGCAAAGAACTGCTTGTTCTCCGAAAAGGTCGGTTTCAGTTTCGTCTTTAAACGTTGTTTCGATGATTCCGGTGCGCCCTCCGCCGATAGCCGATGCGTATGAAAGAGCAAGCTCTTTTGTGTTTCCGCTCGGATCCGCTTCGATAGCGATCAAATCAGGAATCCCTCCACCTTTAACAAATTCTGAACGAACCGTATGTCCCGGTGCTTTAGGAGCAACCATCATAACGTTGATGTTTGCCGCCGGTTTGATGCGTCCGTAATGGATGCTGAAACCGTGACCGAATGCGATCGTCGCACCCGCTTTGAGGTTAGGAGCGATTTCATTTTTGTAAATTTCCGCTTGGTTTTCATCCGGAAGAAGGATCATAACGACATCCGCATAAGCAGACGCATCGGCTACCGTCATAACTTTGAACCCTTTTGCTTCCGCTTTTGCCCATGAGCTTCCCTCTTTGCGAAGACCGATAACGACTTCGACACCGCTGTCGCGAAGGTTTTCCGCGTGTGCGTGACCTTGTGATCCAAAACCGATCATTGCGACGATTTTGCTTTTGATGAGAGCTGTATTACAATCTTTATCGTAGTAGACGTTCAATGCCATAAAGGTATCCTTAGAGTAAGCGTTCGAAATGCTTAAAATTTCGCGGATTATACCCCATTTTTGCATAAACTAAAATTAGCGGACACTTATATCGTCTGCCTAAATAGATGCCTAAGGATTTTGGTACGATCGCATGCTACAATTCACCCAAAAACCGGGAACACCTATGAAAAAAATGAACCTTTTTAAAGAGATCATCGTTGCCGATAAAGCAGACTTTATCCGCGCTGCAAACTCTGCAAAAACATTTGCGATCACATACGATGGGCAAATCGTTTACGAGCCGTTCCCCTCCGACTTGATCTCGATTTATGAGGGTTTGGTTCCACCGCTTTCTCCTCTTGCTACGACGCTTTCACGCCCGATTGCCACTATGCTCGGGGACAGCTATCGTGTCGTGGAAGACGACGAACGGCTCCTAATTAAAGCGTCAGGTGCATGGCAGAACATTATTCAGTGGAATCGTAAACGTGCTTTATACGATGACACTTCCGGAGACGGGATCGCTGAGTTTTCTGACAGAACACTTGAAAATACCGGTTGGCATGCGACTGAATTTTCGATCGGTTACCGCGACATCGTCGAACAGTTTGAAAGAGAGTGTGCGGGGATTTTGCTTTGTATCGAGCAAGAAGAGCCCTATCAATTCAGCGGGCTCGGCTTCGTGTTTGATATCGATCACGCACGTCGCCTCGGATATGACTATTGTGCCTCATTAATCAAAGAAAAAATTGCGAATGATGAAGAGTTTGCCACCCTGAGCGATGACGAGCAAGAAGCGGCGGAATATTTCAAAGCGTTGTAAGATAGCGTTCCAAAATAATTTTCGCCGAAAGTGAATCGATCCGTCCGTCACGTTTGTAGCGAATTTCCCCCTTCATTAGCTCTTCGGCTTCTTGGGAACTGTGGGATTCATCCTGATACACGATCTCTCCGTCAAACTTTACCAAATTCATAAAATGCTCAACTCTGCGACGCATCTCATCTTCGGTCGTACTCCCCATCGGAATGCCGATGACCACTGTCGTCGCTTCGTATTCATCCAACACTTTTTTGACATCGTTAGCCGCCTGATTACGATTTTTTCGCTCGATAGCATTCAATGGCGTAACCAGGCCATTGCCATAGCTCAGCGCTAATCCAATCCGTTTGAGTCCCAAATCAATGGCAATAACGGCACCCATCATTTCCCCAGACAAAATTGTCCGAACATCCGGTCGAACATCTCATCGAGCTCGTAAGGACGGCTGATCGAAGAGATAGCGCGTATCGCTGCATTGATATGAAACGAAAAGAACTCCAGTTCTCCGCTGTGCAATGGTTCATAAGCCTCTTCAATAGCGCTTACCGCCGCTTGAGTCGCACCGATCTGACGCTGGGAAATCAGCATCATTTCATCGCTTTCGTTATCGTGATCCATCAGATGGACCAGGGCATCGATCAGTATCTGGGTATCGTGTTTACAGCTTAGCGGAATCGGTGCATACGGAGAAATCAATTCCGATTCGAATACTTCAGCCAAATCGGCTTTGTTGAGGACTGCAATAAACGGTTTGTCGCTTTGGTAGCGCTCGATCAGCTCGACAATGGAACGGTCTTCGTCATCGGCTTTGCGGCTTTGGTCAAAGAGCGCAATTACTACATCGGCATTTTCGATCGCCGCTATAGAGCGCTCTATCCCGATACGTTCGATCTCGTCGGAAGCGTTACGTATTCCTGCTGTGTCGACCAGCCGGATCAAATGGGTTCCCAACCGTACCTGTTCCTCGATCGTATCGCGGGTCGTTCCTGCGATGTCGCTGACGATTGCCCGCTCATAATCAAGTAAAGCATTGAGAAGCGAGCTCTTTCCGACATTGGGCTTACCGATAATAGCAACCCGATATCCCTGCATCAATCCGCTGCGTCTGCGACTCGATTCCAGCGTTCTAGAAAGGGTGGCTTTTATGTTTGCCAGTTTCACGCCAATCTGGTCCACGACGTCTGCGGGCAAATCTTCCTCGGCATAATCGATCACCACTTCCGAATAAGCGAGAATTTCGAGAAGAGAATCGCGGATATCTTCAATATACCCGCGCAATTCACCTTTCATCTGACGTGCCAGAATCCGCGCGGCATCGTCGCTTTTCGCCTCGATCAACGCCGCAATCGCCTCGGCCTGCGTCAGGTCCATCCGACCGTTTAAGAAAGCCCGTTTGCTGAATTCTCCCGGCTCGGCGAGTCTCGCACCGGCTTTGAGCAGAGTTTGCAACACCCCCTCCGCGACCATAAATCCGCCGTGACACTGAAATTCGACCACCTCTTCGCCGGTGAAACTGCGCGGGGCCTGAAAATAGATAACCAGCGCTTCATCGATCAGTATTCCCTCATGATCATGAAGGGATGTCAGTGTCGCATATCGGGGTTCGAGGGAAGGTTTTCGGGTAACTGAGAGGGCGATTTCTAGCGCTTGGGGACCGCTGAGACGTACAATCGATACGGAGCCTACGCCGTTTGCGGTGGCGATGGCGGCAATAGTCTCATTCATTAATATTCGTGGTAACTGTTGATAACGATAAATTTACCGCCGTCACGGGTGGAGCGGATAGCAACATAACGATCCGGATAACGGTCACGAAGCTGTTTCAAGGCGATCTGCACCAATACGCCATCGAGGACTTTCGTCTGTGCGCGCCCTTCTCTGTCGATATTTTCACAAACGCCGATCAGATAACGGGAAATGGATTCTTCCTGATTTTTCAAAAATTCGGCGATTTCCAATCTCAGCTGCATCCCGTAAACAGCATTGATCCAGTTGAAGAGCATATACGAAAGCGCTTTATACCGATACCCTTCCTTACCGATCATCAAGGCGGCATCCGGACCCGTAAATTCGATCAAGAGCGTGTTTTCATCGTATACGCTTACTTCTACGGCATTGATATCGAAACATATGTCTTTAAACAGATGGTTGATCTGTTCACGCACTTCATCGGCACACTCATCGGCAGAGATTTCATAAAATTCTTCATCCCCGATCTCTTCGACGAAATCATCGGCCTGCTCATAAAACTCATCTCCTAAAACCAGCTCTTCCATTTCGATCTGAGTAGTTTTGGGTGATTCGTCGATACTCGGTGTAATATCGGAAGAGACGGAAGAGGCATGTTGAGGAAGATTAGCGATAATAATCGCCGATTTTTTAAAAAGTCCCAGAACCCCTTTGGAAGGGAACTGCATAATTTCGACTTGTAACATCGTGACGGAACATCCGAACTCTGCCGCCGCCTGCGCGTACGCAAGCTCTAAGGTAGGAGCTTCAATCTTTTTCATGATGCTTTTCCGCAAGATGGGCTTCATGACGTGCCGCACGTGCCGCCTCGAATTGTTTGTTGACCAGATATTGCTGTCCGATCGAGAACAAGTTGTTCACAAACCAGTACAACACCAACCCTGCCGGGAAAGTGAAGAAGAAGAAGGTAAAAATAATCGGCAGGAATTTAAAGATTTTTTCCTGCAACGGATCGGTAAAATTGCTCGGTGTAATTTTTTGCTGATAGTACATTGTCGCACCCATCAAAATCGGAAGGATGAAGTATGGGTCCATACGGGACAAATCGGTAACCCATAACATCCAAGGAGCTCCCTGCAACTCAACCGCATTGAGCAATACGCGGTAAATCGCAAAGAAAACCGGGATTTGCAGGATCAACGGCAAACACCCTCCGAGCGGATTCGCCCCGTGTTTTTTATACATCTCCATGACCGCCGCATTCATGCGTGCCGGATCACCTTTATATTTTTCCTGAACTTCTTTGATACGTGGAGCGATCTCTTTGATTTTTTGCATTGAAACCATCCCTTTGTAGGTCAAAGGGTAGAGGAGAATACGGATTAAAATCGTAAGAGCGATAATCGACCATCCCCAGTTTCCGAAAATTCCGTGCAGCCACATCAAAACTTTAAAAATCGGAGCCGCTACAAACGTGAACCAGCCGTACTCAATCGCATGTGGCAATACCGGATCGATCGCAGCAAGCGCTTTATGGTCTTTTGGTCCGATGTAACCGTTAAATGTAAAGTTTTGCGTCCCTTCCAAATAAATCAAAGGGTTATTTTTAACATCACGTTCCACCGTAATCTGTGTCGCCGGGTCAAATCCGTACATCATCGTCGCGTAATACTGATCGAATGCAGAAATCAGATGAACGTCAGTGAATAAAGATCGTCCCTCGACATCCCCGTCTTTAAATATCGTCGTCAGGTTATCTCCTGAATAGACCATACCGCCGACAACCGTCATCATTTGTTCGATAATCTGAGGGTGTTGCCCCAAATAGAGCGAATAACGTTTTTCGTTAGAAAGAGAGATTTTAGCCTCATAATGGCCGTCCGCAAAAAACGTTACTGTTTTTACAACCGTCATTTCCGGAAGATTTTGCGTCAATGTCAACGTCGATTTTCCGTTTTCCCCTAAGACGATATTTGTCGTATTAGTCGTATACGGTGTTTTTGCGGCAGCGGCTTCCAATGCTTCGTCGGCAAAACGGATTTGAAGCGGTTTTGCACCGACGGCAGGAATCAATTCGGAGAGTTTTCCGTCTTTTCCGTTGTGCTTTTTGTCACTGAGGATAACCGATGCGATACGACCAAGCGTATCGATTTTGAGAGTAAACTCTTTTGCCGTAATCGTCGTCAAAGTATCGGTCGAAACCGTTTTAACATCTACCGGTGCACTCGATGCGCTTTGGATCGGTTCTGTTGAGGGTTTGGAAACGGATGCTTCTTTAGCCACTAGGGCTTTTGTAACATTAGTATCGTTATTGGAGGCTTTCGGAGGAAAAATAGTGGTATAACCTATAAAAAAGGCAAAAGATAAAGCAACGGCAACAAGAAGCCGCTGATTGGGAGTAAATTTTTCTAGCACTGTGACCCTTTAAACTTAAAATTTTTGATCAGAAAATAATTCTGTTGGTATGGAACGAACCAGTATTTTATCGTATTTATAGAGAGTTCTGAGGGTTTTATCGCCGGTTTACTGATGATTGGATAATCAATTCCACCGTCAAACAGCTGATTGCACCGCAAGATTCGTAAAAAAGTAGACATAAACGCACGGGGGAGAGTATTTCGTTCAAACTGCCATAGGGCATATTCGGAGCATGAAGGGTAATGGCGGCACGCGCCGCGTGTCACCAAGGAGAAAGAGTGCCGATAGAGCCAGAGGAGCTTAAGAAAGAAGATTCTTACCATCGTCCATTCCACTCATTGCACCTGTCCGTTTCAAAACATATTTGCAGTCGCGTCGCACAGTATCAAACGGAGCGTCAAACAACACCCTTTTGGCGACGAAAACGTACCATCCGTCCGGCACATTCGATGAGAATTCGGAAAAAACAGCTCTTAAGCGCCGTTTACACCGGTTTCTCACGATTGCATTTCCGACTTTTTTACTGGCCGTATATCCAACTCTTTTTTCTCCCGTTAAAGGGAGATAAAACAACGCAATCGAAGTGCTGTGAGCACTCTTTCCACGCTGATAAACACGTTGAAACTCACCATGGAGCTTCAACATCGAAAAGCTATTTAGACAGCCAATCGTTTTCTACCCTTAGCACGACGAGCGTTCAATACTCGGCGGCCGTTTTTTGTCGCCATACGTGCACGAAAACCATGAGTACGTTTACGTGGCGTATTATGCGGTTGGTATGTTCTTTTCATAGCCATTCCCTTTAGAAATTTTTAGCACGCAATAATAGACAAATCTTACTTAAAGAAGGGTTAAGCTTCACAAAAGCTTCCTAAACTTATTTCCCGATTGTCCGATATTACTACCATCTCATACTACGGAAGGTACCATAATGACATCTGCCACTTCACTCAATGCCTATCGTTCGCATGAACTGAGCATACAGATGCAAACGAGCAGCGGCGATACCCTTTCCCTCAATTTTCAAAATAAACAAGCGCTCTCGTATAATCAACAATCATCCGATAGTTCACAGGAACAATCTTTCTCCTATTCGTCGATGCAAGCGTTTTCGTTTGATATAGACAGTAACGGCATTTCCGAACAAGACCAAAAAGAGATCGATAATTTTATGAAAACGGCACAGCCGTATATCGATAATTTCATGAAAGAGTTGGCGGATCAGAACCAGACCTCACCGATCAATAAAGTCGCATCCGACGTCACTAAACTGATCGGAAACCTGAAAAACAGTGACGATCCGGTCAAAAATGCCGCCAAAAAAGGGATAACCGATGTATTTGACAAGGCTCTAAAAACGACCGAAAGCAGTCAAAAAATGATCGATGAAGCGCAAAAACTACTCCAAAAAATCATCGACGGATTTGACAAAACATTCGAACCTCTTTACGCCTAAGGGCGTAAAAAATCTCTCAGGATTGGCTGTACCGACTGGCCCTGCGGCAACGAATCGATAGAGAGAGAGGGTTTCAGTTTCATATGGCAATCACGGCATTCACGTATTACCGCATGTTCCGCAACCCGTACCCCTTCGATCTTCGCAACAGGATGACAGGCAAAACAGTCGCTTCCGCAATCGGCCATTTTTTCAGGATTCGCCGCATGGCATTTGATACAGGTGGTCATCGGTTTATGCCGTTTATCGGCATCGATATTTTTGAGCAATGCCGGATGGCAAGTCATACAGTCTCCCGTACACCCCCACATCGGCAAAGTCCATACACATACAAAAAAGAGTAAACGTTTCATAACTCGGATTATGCCACAGTTACGTTAATCTCGTCTCCTGAAGCATCAAAGGTGACCGATGAGCCCTCTTCAACCTCGCCGCCGAGAATCAAATCGGCCAGACGGTCTTCGACGATCTCGTACAATGCCCGTTTTAATGGACGCGCACCGTATACCGGGTCAAATCCCGCACTTGCGATGTAGCGTTTCGCTGCATCGGTGAGGGTAAGGGTAATATCTCTCTCTTCCACTTTGGCTGCGATATCGGCAAAGAACAGATCGACGATACTGAGGATTTGTGCTTCGCCCAACGGATTAAAGACGACGACATCGTCCAGACGGTTCAGAAATTCCGGTTTGAAATGGCGTTTCAGCTCATCGAGTACCATATCTTCCAATCCCGCATCTCCCTGATACGCCATAATCTTGTCGCTAGCGATGTTAGAGGTCAAAATGATAATGGTATTGGTGAAATCGACCACGACCCCTTTATTATCGGTCAGACGCCCGTCATCGAGTACCTGAAGGAGTACGTTGAAAACATCGGGATGCGCTTTTTCGACCTCATCGAACAAAATAACGCTATAGGGTTTGCGTCGTACCGCTTCGGTAAGCTGTCCCCCTTCATCAAATCCGACATACCCCGGAGGTGCCCCCACGAGACGTGACACCGCATGTTTCTCCATGTACTCGGACATATCGATACGGATCATCGACTCACTGCTGTCGAAGAGGAATTTCGCCAGCGTTTTTGCCGTCTGCGTTTTTCCGACCCCGGTAGGACCGAGGAAGAGGAACGATCCGATCGGACGGCTTTTATCCGATAGACCCGCTTTATTACGTTTGATCGCCCGCGCTACGGCATGGGTTGCACGTTCCTGTCCGACGACTTCGCGGTTGAGTTCCTCTTCGATATGGAGGATTTTCTCTTTTTCGCTTTGGAGCATTTTGTTCACCGGAATCTTCGTCCATCGGCTGACGATCCCGGCGATAGAAGCTTCATCGACGCTGTTTTTCAACAATGTTCCCGATTGAAGCATCTCTTTCCATTTTTCTTGAAGCGCTTTTTCCTCTTCAAAGAGTTTCGGAATTTGGCCGTATTCGATCTCTGCCGCTTTGTTGAAATCGGCCGCTTGTTTTGCCGATTCCGCTTCACGCCGTTTGGCTTCGATCTCCCCTTTGATTTTAGCGACCCGTTCAAAAACCTCTTTTTCATGGGCAAACTGCGATTCGAGGCTTCTTTTCTCTTCTCCCGCATCGGCAAGTTCGCGTTCGATCTCTTCGAGACGTTTGGTGTTGGCGGTACTCTCTTCCATTTTGAGCGCTTCTTTTTCCACTTGGAGCTGTGTTAATTTACGCTTCACGCTCGCAAGAGCATTCGGTTCCGATTCGATCTGCATTTTCAGTTCGGCTGCCGCTTCATCGATCAAATCGATCGCTTTGTCCGGCAGAAAACGGTCGTTGATGTAACGATCGGAGAGTTTCGCCGCCGCCACCAGCGCCGAATCGGTGATCGTGACGTTATGGTGCGCTTCGAGACGCTCTTTTAATCCGCGAAGGATTTGAAGCGACTGGTTGACACTCGGTTCATCCACATTGACCGGTTGGAAACGGCGCTGCAACGCCGCATCTTTTTCGAAATATTTGCGATACTCTTTAAGCGTCGTCGCCCCGATCGTATGGAGCTCTCCGCGTGCCAGTGCCGGTTTGAGAATATTCGCAGCATCCATAGAACCTTCCGAAACACCCGCACCGACAATGGTGTGAATTTCATCGATAAAGAGGATGATATTCGCGCTTTTTTTCACTTCGTCGATAACCGCTTTAAGACGGTCTTCGAATTCACCGCGGTATTTGGCTCCGGCGATCAATGCACTCATATCCAATGCAATCACTTTTTTATTTTGGAGACTGAGCGGAACTTCTTTGTTGACGATCCGTTGAGCCAACCCTTCGACCAATGCCGTTTTACCGACACCGGGTTCTCCGAGGAGGATCGGATTGTTTTTGGTTTTACGGATCAGGATCTGCATCATCCGTCCGATCTCTTCATCCCGTCCGATGACCGGAGAGAGTTTCCCCTCGATCGCCTCTTTGGTCAAGTCGATTCCGTATTTGGAGAGCGATTCAAGATTCTCATCCGCCGTTTGCGATTCGATTTTTTGCCCCGCACGGGATGCTTCGAATGTTTTGGCCAATTCCCGTAAATCGACATATTTGCCTAAAATCGCTTTGTACGGGTCGTTTTGAAGATTGGCGATAATATAAGTATCGATCGCTAAAAATGAATCTCCGTTTTTGACCATTTCGCCTGAACCGTTTTCCAGGGATTGGGCAAACGCTCTGGAGAGGCGGATATTCTCTTTACTCACATGTGATGCGCTCGGCAGTTTTCCCGCCACACTTTTGACATCGAGTTCGATCGCGGTTTTATCGATGCTCATCTTATTAAGCATCTGATTTAGAGGCGAATTGCTGTTGGCCAACAACGCCCACAGAAAATGGATCGGTTCTACTTCGCTGTTTTTATTATGGAGGGCCAAAGAGATCGACGATTCGATCATCTCGGTCATTTGGTGGGTAAGTTTTTCAAAAATATTAGCTGACATAAAAATTCTCCTAAATTGAGTTACAAGAATTATAATACTTTGAGTCTATTAATGTCAAGTCTTTTAAGTTAAATCTCTCATAGGAGCAATGAAGAGATGAGCCCTATCGCTCCGCCGAAGATCCCTCCCCATACGACAAGCCATCCCAAATGTTCTTCGATCAGGGTATGTATCATCTCTTTTACCATCACCGGAGTCAGTTCTGCCAAACGTGCCGTAACGATTGAATCGATGTTGTCCGTCATTGCCCCGCTTCCCTCATGCAAGTGGGTATTGAGCGCATTCATGAAAGATTCGCTTTGCGAAATCTCAATCGTAGAGGCTTTTATTTTTTCCAAAAACGGCTCTTTAAGTTTGGCAATCAGCGCTTCGCCGCCGAACATACCGATCATCCCCCCCATCGGAGACTCCATGACGCTTTTTAAGAGTGCGTCATACGCAGGGGTAAAATCGGTTTCTTCGATAATCGGAGTCAAATCGATCTTTTTCTCCTGGGATTGGATAAAACTTTCGATTTTTTCAGGAGTAAAAAACTGCTCCATGATGAGACTTTTCAGTGCTTCTCGAATCGATTCAAACCGATCGAGAATAATTCCCGAACCGTAAAGAAACGGTACTTTCTCAAACAGCATATGAATTGCCAGCTGGTTTGTCACCGCTCCGGAGAGGGCAAACAATCCCGCACTGCGAAGCGCTGAAGAACCCATTCCTTCCACTGCATACGATGCCCCTACCAATCCGACAGCGATTGCATTGGTTACCCATCCTTTATCCATCTAAACATCTCCTTTTGTTAATACGTGTATTATACAAAAAAGGTTACAGTTACACCCAAAAACAAAGAGGTAGTATGCAATTGCACAGCATGGAGACACTACTAAAGCAGGAGAATTCCGAAGCTATTTTAGGAGCGATATCTTCCACTTTGGAGCGAAGTGACGAAGCACCGTTCTGGCGTCAGAAAAGTCTGCCGCTTTGCGAAGCTATTTTGAGTATTCTCCTTCCTCTGCGAGAACAAAACCTATTGTTTGATCCCGAGGGAAATTCCCACGAAGTATTAACCCCTAAACTGTTTTTACGCTGGTGTGATCTCCTCAGCCTAAAAACGCTTGCTTTTATACTCACTGCCAGCAATAAAGAGGGTAAACTGGTCCGCACCAAACTCGTATCCGAACGTTGCAATACCTATCAGCCGATCGATCTGGAAATACTGGGAACCTATCTCAGCGGATACAGCGTCAATCTGATCGACGAATGGATCGATTTTCCGATTACCAACTATAATCTCCATATCGGGATGACATCCCTACTCACTAGAATTCTCGAAGGAAACATCTAATGCAGGAAATGCAACCGCTCAAAGTACACAGTTACTTATCCCAAAGTGAAATTCAAAAACTGCTCGAGGGAGTGGAATTTATCATCATGGCAGCGCCATCCTTGATGGCACCGCCGGAACATCCGCTCCATTTTACGATCTTTTTAAATACATCCGATCCGATTCCCGAAGAGATCAAACCGCTTATTCTGGAGAAATTTTGTAAAGAACATGCGATCAACGCAACCAGCCATCTGCTCAGCAACGTCGAACGGGTCGCCTTTGCCCTGACATCACAAGAGACACCGATGCCCCGCCATCTCATCGATCCTGCCGAAGCCAATACGATTCCGTGGGTTCCCATGCACATCATCGATTTTTTAGGCGATTCGAGCGGATTCAAAGAGGCCAAAGACGGCCTTAGCGGGTGGAGTTATAGCTATAATTAAGTGGCTTCACCTTAAAATCATTCTAGCAGATTTTCAAGGAAACCGATGGCACTCGTCCTCACCAATTTTTTAAAAGCAATCGAAGCACTGGAGCGTTCTCTCCAAGCCGATGAAGATGCTAAAGAGTTAAACCTTTCCAATGATATACGCGAAAGTATCCGCGCAGGGGTGATCCAAAATTTCGAAGTGTGCTATGAGCAATCATGGAAAATGATGAAACGGTGGATTGAAACACATATAGGCAGTGCATATGTCGATGGTGTTACGCGACGAGAGCTCTTTCGTGTCGCCGCTGAAAATCGCCTTATCACCGATGTCGAACTGTGGATGAGATTTCACTCCTCTCGAAACGAAACCTCTCATACCTATGACCAAGCGACCGCCAGCGAAGTTTTCGCCGATGCCAAACCTTTTTTAATCGAAGTCAAAACACTCTTCGATGCCATCCAATCACGCAATGATTGATCTCTCAACCGAAAACCTCACCCTACTCAAAAAGATTATCTCCGAGTATATCCCAGAGTGTGAAATACGCGTTTTCGGCTCACGAGTAAATGGAACGGCAAAACCCTACTCGGACATCGATATCGCTCTCAAATGTGGCTCACCAATTGATCGACGAACGATGAGCCGTCTCAAAGAAGCGTTGCAAGAATCAACCCTGCCTATACGGATCGATATACTCGACTGGAATAGTATTTCGGAGGAATTTAGAGGGGTGATTGAAGAGGGGTATGAGGTTATCTAATATCAATTAAAAAATAATGGAGTAAAGAATGATATGGAGTAAAATCAATTTTGGTAAAAATAATAAAGTCCAAAATAAGACACTTCCACAAATTTTATTTATTGATCCTGATTGGTTTTTTTATCAATATAAACTTAAAAATGGTTATTTAAAAAGAACTTATGGAGAAGAAGCTGATTTTGTTTATCAAAGAGCCCGAAATATTAAACCAAAAGATGGCTGTTATGTAAAATATTTTTTACATTGTGACAATACTTCATATGGGTTTAGTTTTATTAATAAGAATGAAGCTGAAGAAAAATACTCAGAATATATAGAAACGGGTTTATTTGATAAAGACTATTATACTTTAGAGTCGGACTATTTTACGATATTAAAAAGAATTGATTTAAACTTTCCACGATCATTAAAAGATTATGATAAAAAATCTAATAGAATATTTATCAATGAGCTTAAAAATTATATTTTTAATGGTGCTAAAGTTACCGAAAAAAAAGCTATCGACTTTTTTGAAAATGATATAAATTTTTTACTATAAATTTACACAATTAATTTCGGTACATCCCCTCTATCTCCTCCACACTCTTGGCAATCATCGCCGATAAATTCTCATATCCGTTTTCTGTGACGAGGATATTATCTTCTATGCGGATACCGATTCCCCGATATTTCTCAGGAACAGACTCATCATCAGCGCGAAAATAAAGCCCCGGCTCGATCGTCATTACCATCCCCGGGACGAATACCAACGATTCTCCCGATTCATCGACATACGGACACGGATCATGGACATCCAGTCCCATCCAGTGGCCTATTCCGTGTGGAGCGTATTTTTTATGTTCTTTGGCTTCCATCAGCGCCTCACGTTTACCGTTCAATATCCCCAAGTCGATCAGTGCATCGCATAAAAGCTCTTCACTGTATTTTTGAAGCCAGTCGCGTTTGACACCGGGTTTGATCGCATCGATCACACGCAGCTGGACATCTAAAACTTTTTCATATACTTCACGTTGCGCAGCGCTGAATTTTCCGTTTACCGGAAACGTGCGGGTAATATCGCTTGCATAAAGTTCCCACTCACATGCTGCATCGATCAGGACTAAATCACCCTCATGAAGCTCGTCACGGTTATCGACGTAATGGAGTGTATTAGCGTTATTACCGCCGGCTACAATTGCACCGTAGGCTTCATTCATCGCACCGCTGTTTAAAAAAACATAGCTCATATGTGCCTGAAGCTGATACTCCCTCATCCCTGCACGGCTTTCACGCATCGCGGCATGATGTGCTTCCGCAGTGATCGAGATCGCATGACGGATCGTCTCTATCTCATCTTCGGATTTAATGAGACGCAGCGTGCGGATCATATACGTCACATCGCGGATCGAGCGGATGTGCCGTTTGATACCCCGCGTACTGTGGAGCGACTGTGCAGCGTTTTTAGCTTCGACCAATCGCTCGGAATCACTGTATAAATCGATATAGAGACTGATATGCTCTCGCAAAATTTCTTTGATCCGCTCCGCGTATTCGACAGTCGCATGCACTTCATCGACGCTAAAGCGCTCCCGTGCCCCTTCTACCCCCAAACGGGCACCGTTCCATAGAGCATGTTCGGCATTGTACGCTTCGACAAAGAGGATTGTTTTCGTCGATTCGGGTGTTTTGATCAAGACCAGAACAGAATTGTCTTCATTAAAGCCGCTTAAATAATAAAAATCGCTGTTTTGGCGGTATGAATATTCGGTATCGTTAGAACGGGTTTGCGGAGGTGCGGAGGTGATGATCGCCACTCCTTCGTCCATTATGTCGAGGAGTCGGGTGCGGCGATGTAAAAAGTGTGTTTCATTCATGGCGTTATTGTGCCATAAATGCTATTTAATTAAAAATTTCGTTCGAGCAGTTTTCCAACTTTTAAGATTGTAATAATCCGATCGGCTTGTTTGCCGACACCGTCGATCATACTCTCTTCTTCGGAAATCGTATCGGGTGCCGGACCGACGTCTTTTTTCGGAAGACGTATCGCTTCGGTAAGACGATCGATCACAAATCCTGCGACATCATCGCCGTTTTTCATGACGATAAAACGGGTCTCTTCGGTGTGTTTGATCATCTCAAGGCCGAAGCGTGAACGCAAATCGATCAACGGGATAACCGAACCGCGCAGGTTGAAAACACCCAAAATGTAATTCGGGGTCTGTGGTACGCGGGTCCATGAGATCGGTTTAATGATCTCTTGAATGCTCAAAATGGGTACCGAAAACTCTTCGTCCCCCACGATGAAACCGACGAGTTGAATCACTTCGTCGATTTTCGTATCTTCTCCTGAGAGGGTTTTATGCTGTTTGTTGATAATTTGTTGAAGTTTTTCACTCATTGTTATAGCCCCTCATTAAACTTGATGTTACGTTTGACAACATTCATCAAATACTCCGGAGAGTATGGTTTGGTGATATATTCGATCATTCCCGACTCGACACCGCGCATACGGTCGGCTTTACCGGTACGTGACGTGACGGCAATCAGCGGAAGATTTTTGTATTTGTTGTATTTTTTGATCTCAGCCGCAAGGGTATAACCGTCCATACGCGGCATCTCGATATCGATCAACATGCCGTCGAAAAGGTGATCGCCTTGTTTGAGGATATTCAATGCCTCGACTCCGTCCGTCGCCTCTACCAGAGTTATCCCCATCGGTTCAAGCGATTTACGCATAATCGTGCGGTCGGTTTTAGAGTCGTCGACGATCATGACACAATAGTCGCTCGGTGACGTTTTGGCACCGCCGCGCCCTTTTCCGTCTGCACTCTCTTGTCCTACCGTCGATTTAACCGATTTTGCCATCTGCATTAGGGCTGCAACGTCAACGATCAACGTAACACCTCCATCGCCGCGGATTGTTGCACCGGCGATTCCGTCGATCCCTTTGAGATATTCGCCGAGCGATTTGATAACGATCTCTTCTTGACCGACCAACGAATCGACGATAAGCCCGATTTTACTCTCAGCAAGCCCGAGTACGACGACATACGCATGTTCGCTGTTGTCGAATACGCGTTCAACCTCGAAAATATCGCCGATGTGGACGAGAGAGAGGACTTCATCACGCAAACGCATAACTGATCGGCTCTCAACCGTATAAATTTCGTCCTTGCTTATACGGACTGTTTCCAGTACCGAAGCAAGCGGAATAGCATAATATTCTTCCTGTACTCCGACAAGCAACGCTTGGATAATCGCAAGGGTAAGCGGAATTTTGAGCTTCATCGAAGTCCCTTGTCCCACTTCCGAATCGATATCGATCATTCCGTTTAGTTTTTCGATATTGGTTTTAACAACATCCATTCCGACACCGCGTCCCGAAACGCTGGTGACCTGTGCCGCGGTAGAGAAGCCCGGACGGAAAATAAGGCCGAATGCCTCTTTCTCGGTCATCGAATCGGCTTCTTTCTCGGTAATAATCCCTTTTTCAACCGATTTGCGTTTAAGCATATCGGCATCGAGTCCCTTACCGTCATCGATAATCTGAATGACAATATGGTTACCTTCATGGTATGCTTTGAGCTGAACCGTTCCGGTCTCTTCTTTTCCGGACGCCAAACGCACTTCCGGCGTTTCGACACCGTGGTCACATGAGTTACGGATAATGTGTACCAACGGATCCCCGATCTCTTCGACGATCGATTTATCCAACTCGGTATCTTCCCCCGTAATTTCCAACTCGATTTTTTTGTTCAACTCCCGTGAAAGGTCACGGATCATACGCGGGAATTTGTTAAATACTTTTCCGATCGGAAGCATACGGGTTTTCATAACCGCGATTTGCAAATCAGTGGTGACCAAAGAGACGATCGATACGACTTGGTTAAGCTCTTCGAGGAAAGCTTCCCCTTCGTAGCGCTCTTCGACATCGTCGTTGATTTTGATCAGACGGTTTTTCCCGAGTACCAATTCCCCGATAAGGTTCATAAGGTGATCGAGGCGTTTGACATCGACGCGGATCGTCTGCTCGACTGCGGCCGCACCGCGGGCTCCGTCTCCCTCTTCTTTCGCTTCGCTGCGACGCGCTACCGGAGCGGCTGCCGGTTTTGGCTGAGGGGCCGCTTCTGCTTGCGGAGCAGGTGTCGGCGTAACCGGCACGACCGCCGCTGCAGGAGCCGCCGGCGCAGGAGTCTCCTCCGCAGACGATTTATTTGCCCGTTTTGCGGCATCTTCAGCCTGGCGTTTGGCTAAAAGGCGTTCGATCTCCGCTTCCACCTCGGCATCGCTCATCCCCTCATAGTTCGGCTCATCTTCCTCAGATGCTGAGGAAGTCTGAGGTTTTGCATTGGCACGTTTAGCCGCATCTTCAGCCTGACGTTTGGCTAAAAGACGTTCAATCTCCGCTTCCACCTCGGCATCGCTCATCCCTGAGTAATCCGGTTCATCCTCTTCGACAGATGATGTGACCGGAGCCACCGGTTCGGGTTGCGGTGCCGGTTCTGCGACAGGGGCGGCATTTTCCATCGGTTTGCCGTTCGCAACGGCATCCAAACGGGCAACACAACCTGCGACATCCAGTCCGCCATCTTCACCGCTGTCGCGTATTCGCACCAGCAATGCTTTCATTAAGTCGATCGATTCGAGGATAACGTCCATGACGTTCGCGTCAATAACCAAATCCCCGTGGCGTGCCATATTAAGCAAATTTTCCATATGGTGAGTCAAATGAGTCAAAACGTCAAAGTTCAAAAATGAACTTGCGCCTTTGATCGTATGGGCTACCCGGAAAATACGGTTGAGCAAATCCAAGTCGTCGGGCCGTGATTCCAGCTCGACAAGATCTTGGTCAAGCTGCTCGATCAGTTCAAACGATTCAACCAGGAAATCTTGTAATATCTCTTGAAATTCATCCATTCCGCTACCCCTATTGAATATGAGCACGTACGACACGTGCTACTTCATCGTAAAATAAATTTGAATCGAATTTGACCAAATAGGCCTCTCCACCCGCTTCTTTTCCGCGGATTTCACTGAAATGGTCACTGATAGACGAGTTAAAAACGATCGGTATCATTCTAAAGCGATCGTCATCTTTGACATTTGCGGCAAAATGAAATCCGTCCATCAGCGGCATTTCGATATCTGAAGCGATAAGTCGAAGTCTGGAGGGAAGATCACTGCCGTATTTTTGGTACAGATCTTCGAGAATTTTAAGTCCCTGCTCCCCGTCGGTCCCTTCGATAACGTCAAAGCCCATCTGTTCCAGCGCTTCTTTAATAATGCGTCGCGCCGTCGCGCTGTCATCTAAAAGGAGGACTAAACCGCTGAATTGGTATTTTCCCTCTTCCAGTTTACCGCTGGAAGGTTGAAAGAGCCCCAATTCCTGAACGACCCCTTCCAAATCGAGAATCAATAATACCGTGTCGTCTTCGATTCGCGTAACACCGGTGATTTTCGAACCGTCCATTCCCCCCTGTGCCGAGACAAAAGAGGCAGGCTCGATATCTTTCCAGTTGATGCGGCGGATACGTTTGGCTTCATGAACGACAAACCCGATCAGAATATTGTTAAACTCGGTAATAATCACCCGTGCTTCTCTCGCCATCTCTTCGGGGGCATCCACTCCCATCCATTTGGCCAAATTGACAACGGGAATGACAACGCCGCGCAAATCGAAGATTCCCTCGATAAACGGAGGAACGCCCGGAAGCTCGGTCAATTTCGGAAAACGGATGATTTCGCGCACTTTAGCGACATTGACCCCGTAAATCCCCTCGTATATCGCATCGCCTTCACGTTTAAATATACGAAAATCGACCAATTCCATCTCGTTCGTGCCGACTTTTAATATGTCTCCATGTCCCTTCATAGGGGCTCCTTACGAAAAACTGCTTCACGCAATAATGGCTGATTTGGGATTGATTGTACACTAAAGTATCTTTCATTGCAAGCAAAAGCACCGACATTGATATAGTCGTTTCCTTCTATCTCAAATTCGCGATTCTGATGGAAATGCCCTTCAATATAGATATCGATTCCGTCGCGTTTCATCGTATTAAAACGGCTTCGAGTCATGTCTTCGAATCCTTCGATCGTCCGGCAATGGTGTTTTCTTTTCATCTCTTTTTCCAGCCATCGGACAATGAACCCATCTCCGAGGTCATCGATTCTGCGAAGTATCCCTAACACGAAAGGACTTCGGATCAAAGCCGTATAGAGTTCATACCCCCATCCCATAACCGTATCTCCATGTGAAAGCGAGACTTTTTTATCACCATACGTCAATATCAAAGGCTGATCTTCTCTGCGGATTATATGAATGTCGGGGAAAATATCTCCAAGAAGAAAGTCGTGATTCCCCTCGAGATAGATAATTTCTAACCGTTTGGCAAGACGATTTAAGAGCTCGATCCCTTCCGTGTTGTAGCCGTAAGTACGACGGATAGGGCCATAAAGCATATCGAAGACGTCCCCCATCAAAATAAGCTGAGGCGTTTGAACCTCTCCTCGCTCTAGCGCCTGTAAAAAGTCGATGAAAGAGGTGCGCCACGGAGCGCAGTGGGCGTCTGTAATCAGTATCGCGCCCGGAAGCAGAGAAGAGTTACGGGACATACGCTATTTTCGGTATGCCCAATGTTTCATCCAACCCCATCATGATATTGGCATTGACCATCGCCTGCGAGCTCGCTCCGCGCATCAGATTATCGATTGCACACATCGCAACCAAAGCATTGCCGTGACGGGCGGCATAAACATCGGCAAAATTGGTCCCGGACGTCATTTTCGTATGCGGCGGAGCTTTACGAACCCGGACAAACGGCTTAGACGTATAAAAGCTTTCCATCTCTAAAAGCGGATCGCATTCGGATTTCAGTGTCGCATAGACGCATGCGAGCATCCCCCGCGTCATCGGTACGAGGGAGGGGATAAAAGTCACTTTCACGTCGCCGCCGCAAAACGACGATGCATGCTGCTCGATCTCAGTGGCATGTCGATGCTTAATGATGTTATAACAGTTGATATTGTCGTTGACGCTGACATAATGAACCGTAGCCGAAGGCGATTTACCCGCTCCCGATACCCCGGTTTTCGAATCGATGAAAATCGGAGCGTTTAGATCGATTTTATCCAAAAACGGTGCCAAAGCCATCAGCGATGCCGTAACGTGACATCCCGGATTTGCAATGAGACGCGCTCCTTCGGCTACTTTACCGTGAAGTTCGGGAATCGAATAGACCGCATGTGCCAAATTTTCTATATCTTCGTGTTCGCAATAGAATGCTTCATAATTGGTTTGATTCAACCGATAATCGGCAGAGAGATCGACAACCCGCACGTTACGTTCCAGCAACCCTTTGGCCGTATTCATCGCCGCTTTATGCGGAAGAGCCAAAAAGACCAACGTACATAACGATGCCGCACGATCCAAATCCACCTTTTCAACCGCCAGATCGCATACTCCTGCCAATGCGGGATGCAATTCGCCTAAGGTAGTAGCCCCTTCCGTGTTCGCACAATACGTCAGCTGGAAAATAGGATGTTCAATCACCATTTTGACGAGTTCAAGACCCGTATATCCGCTGATTCCGATGATTCCGACATTAATGGCTTTCAAAAACGATCTCCTGATATTTCACCGACAACACTTCGAACGATTTTTCGCCGCCGGGAAGACGTGCTTTAAAATCATCCCCCTCTTCCCGTCCGAGCAGCTGTTTGGCCAGTGGAGAGTTAAACGAAATCAATCCGCGATCCGGATTGCTCTCGCATCCTCCGACGATAGTGTAAGTCACCTCATCATCCGTATCCAAATCGCACAATACGACCGTAGAACCGAAACTGACACGGGCATGTTCAAGTTCACTCGGGTCGACAATCTGCGCACGTGAAATGATATCTCCGAGCTCCGCGATACGAGTACCGATAAACGCCTGCTTTTCGCGTGCGGCATGGTATTCGGAGTTTTCTTTGAGATCGCCGTATTCTTTGGCGCGTTCGATCTCTGCATTTACGGCAGGCAAATCGACGTTTTTTAAGGTATTTAGCTCATCAGACAATCGCTGAAAGCCGTATTTGGTCATCGGTTCTTTTTGTTCCACTGTTCTCTCCGGAGAAATAATAATGAGACATTATACCAAAGGTATCGGCTCAATTTCCGATGATACTCAAATGGTTCGGAGACTTTTTAGCCGTTTTCTTCTCGATTGCGAAAGTCCGCTGCAATTGCTCTGCCGATCGGATCGACGAATCAGCCCCCATCCGAATCACCACCGAACTGACCCCGAGAAGTTTAAATTCACGCTGATTGCCTTCACGGTCTTCGGCTACGATACATCCGCGTTCACGGTCTTTGGGCTCATAAAAATCGCGAACCTCGTACTCAAATGCGGCGATCAGCTTTTCAATCTCACGACACACTCTCTCGAAAGTACAGCTTTCGTTTAGATTTACCCCTAAGAAAAAATCATCGCCTCCGATATGCCCTTTAAAATATTCAGGAGAGAGTTTTTTATGCATCAAATCGGTAAACAGCAAAATAACTCTATCCCCGTTGCGGAATCCGTAATAATCGTTGTAGGGCTTGAAATGGTCAAAATCAAAATAAGCCACTACCGAATCGGTGTTATGTTCGATCGTATGGGCGATGTATTCATTGATTCTGAAATTTCCCGGCAATCGGGTCAGCGGATTTTCATCCCGTGCACGGATCAGATTACGTTCATGGATCACTTCGATCATTTCGCGCGCACTGAGATAGCCGATATAACGGGAAGATTCGACGACAATAACGCCGGGCGCGGTATGCGATAGAGAGAAGAGTTCGATAATCGTTTCCAGACGCATGGTTAAATCGACGATCGGAATCGACTCGATGTAAGTATCCAATACCGAAAAGTTGGAGGATTGGTTTTGAATCAACGACCGCCCAAACGGTGAATAAACCACCGACTTTAGCCGATGTTCATGAATAATTCCCAGCGGCCGATACGAAGCATCGACAACCGGAACCAAAAAAATCTTCTCATCTTGTTTGAGCAGATCCAGCAGCGATTCCATACTTTCCCCGATGACAATGGGACGAAGCGGTTCTAACCGTTTCAATATGATATTTTGATCGCTTTTTGAACGTTTATCCAATACGGAATCACTCATCACCTGCGTATATTTGCTCTGAATTTGCGTACAATCCAATGTCGGGCGTTGGATAAAATATCCCTGAACCATATGACAGCCGATCTCTTTGCACACCAACAGTTCCTGCTCTGTCTCTACCCCTTCGGCGATGACACGGCATCCCATCAACGTTGCCAGCTGAACCATGTTACGGGCAAGGAGCTTTTTTTTCGGATGGGTATCAATCGAGGCTAAAAAGAAACGGTCGATTTTAATGATATTGGGAACACAGTGATAGAGCAGTTTGTAGCCGGATTGTCCTATTCCGAAATCGTCGATAGCGATGCAAAACCCTTCTTCCGAATAATGTTGCATCAAATCGGTAAAATGGTCGAAATTGACGATTTCATTGTGCTCTGAAAGTTCAAATACGATCGCTTTGGAATCCAATCCGTAACGTCTTAGCAAACGCGAAGTGTTCCCTTTTGAAAAATCGAGCATCTCTAAAACGCGGTTATCCACGTTATAAAAAAGCTTCAGCTCCTTATACTCCTCAATCATGCAAAACTTTTCGAGAACTTTTTCCCGCAAACGCAGATCGAACGTATAAAGGATATTCTCTTCGTAGAGACGGTCGAAAAACGATTCGATCGTTTCAAAGCCCAATGTATCGGTTCCGCGCAGCAATGCTTCGACACCGAAAATCGCTCCGGAATGGATGTCAATAATCGGTTGAAAAGCAATGTCGAGTATTTCGAGAAAATGGTGATATAAGGGGTGTAAAGGTTCCATGTCAGGAGTATAAAACTCCTGTGTCACAGCAAGATTACAAAACGCGCTCTTGTGCGAAATCCGGATCTATTTTCGGTAACGCTTAAAGACCTCGTAAAGCTCTTCGAACGCGGTCTCGCTCGATTTCTCGACATCTTTCATCCGTTCCAAGGCACCTTTATAGTCTTTTTTGTTCACCCATAGCTCAATTGCTTCTTTGACCCCTTGGTGAACATTGGCATGATGTTTATGCAGCGAAGACAAAAATGCCGTCTCTTTTTTGATAACTTCCTGATTGACACCGAACCATTTCCCGAATCGGCACTCGTTTTCGGTTTGCAGTGTCGGAATACCGCCGTTGATGAAGGAGTTGTAACCGGTCAATTTGAAAAGAATATGATCGGCTTTTCCGTTTCCGATACCGATCTCGCGCGTGATGTTTTCAGTGATGTTCGAGATCGCATCCGAATTTCGGATAACATTGTCCAACTCATCGAAAAAGAGGTTTAATGTGTTGGAAATACTCTCTCCGTTTTCCCGGAATTTTTGGGTCATATCCAAAATTTCGACCGAGTTTTGTTTCAGTTGCGAAATATTAATCTCGACTTCCTGCGTCGCTTTTTGGGTTCGTTCGGCAAGTTTTCGTACTTCATCGGCAACGACGGCGAATCCTCTGCCGTGTTCGCCGGCACGTGCCGCTTCGATGGCGGCATTTAATGCCAGAAGATTGGTTTGATCGCTGATGTCTTTGATCAAACTGATGATAGCGCCGATCGAACCGACGCTGTTGTTTAACGAGTTTGCGCCGTTTTCGAGACTTGTCGCCTCTTCTGAAATCGAATCGACACTGGTAATTACATTGTCACGTTTCGATTTGACCGCATCGATGCTCGCCGCCGAGCTGATGTTCATCGTCGTCGCGTGCTCCAATGCCTCGACGTTAGACTGCATGATCCCCTGAACGAATCCGACACCGCTTTTATAAGAAAGAAGCACCGTATCAAGTACATCGTTTTTGATTTTCAATAATACGGCGTCCTCTTTATGCTCGTCGATCTCTTGGCGCGCTTTGTAGAGTTCTGCATTTAAAGCTTCGATCTGCGACTTAAGGTCTCTGTTTTCAGCCTCTATTTTGGAGACTTTTTCTTCCAACGTTTTATCATTACCGAATAAACCCATGTAGCGCTTCCTTCATAAATTTCTTGGGCAATTGTAACGAAGAAAACGGCAAATCGGGCATAGATATTTACATCTTTTTAAAACTTGCGGACAGAGCGGGGTTTCAGAGTATTTTTATCTCCGAGGAGATCGGTTTTAATTGCTGGAGAGACAGCTTAAACTTGACATTATCGTATCTGTCCGAACCATAAATAAGAGATCATAAAAACGACTAAAAAACCTAAAACAGGCAAATAACGGTATATTCGGGTTAATCCCAGCAGAGGTTTGCCGTTCACAAATATTCCTAATTGAATCGCCGTTATCATGAGAGACGCCATAACGGCAAAAAGAACTAACAACGGCAAAAACACGACGCTTTTTTCATACATGAAGCCATATACCAACAAACTGACGATTGCGGCACCGACGACAAAATACTGCACTAAAACCGCCGAGGAGAGTCTCTCCTCTTTTTTTTGAACGCGGGCGATTTTAAAATAGAGAGATGCGATAAAAAGGGCAAAATAAAACATACCGGAAACTTTCCTACAAAATTTTGCGGATTGTATCCAAGCGTAGATTAATTATATGTGAAAATTATAGTAATTATAATTTTATGTAGACTATTAACTATTGCAGTGCGATCTTCCGCAATGCCAGAGAACACATCGCCAAACCGAAGGCTCCGGTTACTCCCACAAAACTCCCTTTTTCTTTGATACGGGGGAGTTCGGAAGAGCAGATACAGCTGAAATCGCCCCGGAATTTACGCTTTCGCAATTCATTGCGGATTTTGGAAGCGAACGGGTCCCCTTCGGTCTTCCAGATAGAGCGCACTTCAATCTTAGTGGGATCGAGCCGTTTCGCCGAACCGACCGATGAAATCAGTTTCGGATAGCATTTTTGGATAAGGGCAAGTTTGGCGCGCATGTCGTCGATAGCGTCAAGCACCAAATCATACGGTTCGAAATCAAACGCCTCGACCCATTCAGGGGTAATCTTCTCTGCGATTGCGGTCACTTCGGGATAATGTTTTTGCAACGCTTCGACTTTCAATTCCCCTTCGTGCTCTTCCGAATGCATTTGACGGTTTTGGTTGGTCAGATCGTATCGGTCAAAATCGATGATGGTAATATCACGCACCCCCGAACGATAGAGGCAATCGAGACAGAAACTTCCGACTCCGCCGACACCGAGAAGGAGAATTTTGGCATTTTGGAGTCTGCCGAACGCCTCTTCCCCGAAAACCAACCGCGTACGGGTATTTCTCACAGCCACTCCCGCAATTTTTCCATCGATTCATACGCACTCAAATCCAGCTTGATCGGCGTGATCGAGACAAATCCCTGTTCGATCGCCTCGAAATCACAGAGCCCGAGTCCGTGTTCGCGCGCTTTATACTCCAAAGGATGGAGTCCCAGCCAGTAATATTCCAATCCTCTCGGATTTCGGTGTAAATGGGCATCGTTCGCATAATAACGGTATCCCGCATACGTTACGGCAAAATTCAGTTCATCCGCGTCATACGGAATATTGACGTTTAAAAATTCCCGCTCATTCAGCGGAAACTCACCGTCAAAAATTTTCTCTACCAGATGACGGATCGCTTTTTTCGCCAATGCGAAATCCCCCATCGGCTGAGTGAAATCCATCACTTGCGAGATCGCGATCGAGGGAACCCCCTGTAAAACCCCCTCCATTGCCGCAGCGGCCGTTCCGGAATAGGTAATGTCCTCTCCCATATTGGAACCTTTGTTAATCCCGCTGATGACGAGATCGGGTTTGCGCTCTTCAAAAAGCGAGTGTAATGCCAGATAGACACAATCGCTCGGTGTTCCGTCGTCGAGTTTGTAAAAATCATCCTCGACACTGATAAAACTTAGCGGTCGTGTCAACGTCAGCGAGTGTCCGCATGCCGACTTTTCGGTTGAGGGGGCGACGACGGTAATGCGTCCAAGCCCTTCCAAGGCACTGATCAGGGCGCGAAGTCCCGGAGATTCATATCCATCGTCATTACTGATGAGGATCTCTTTCATTTATGGTTCCTTTTCGTCGGTTTGAGAGGGACACAGATAAAACAGTTCCGTTCTCCCCGTCTTTCGTAAGCGAGAACATAACCGTGTTCTTTCAAGATTGCATCCACGATGTAAAGCCCTAATCCGAAACTGTCTTTGGTAGGCTGATCTTTCGTAAACGGTTCGATGTAATACGAAAGGGGCTTTTTCAATGCCGGTCCCGTATTGCTGAAAACGATCTCCGCTCCTTCGAGCGATATCTCCATCTGCTTATCCGGAGAGTATTTAATCGCATTATCGATTAAATTCTTCACCGCTGTAACAAAAAGACGGTAATCGACTTTAAGCTTCTCCGCCGTATCGATGTTGCATACGACCGATTCGTATTCAACCATGGCTGAATCGATCGCACCGTCGATGATATCGACTAGACGGTATTCCTTCTTCTCCAAATGCTGATTCCCGGATGTGATCTCCTCGATAAGGGCAAACTCTCCGATCAACGATTCCAAACGCTCAAATATCCCTAAAAAACGCCCCTGCTGTTTCTCGTCAGCAAGCATTGTACTGGCTATCCGTCCTTTGGCAATCGGTGTTTTGAGCTCATGCATGATGTTACGCAGAAAAAGGGTCCGCGATTCGATCAAAGAGCGGATTTTATGCTGTGTACTCTCCAACTCGTTCGCGATCAATGCAATCTCGTCACTCCCTTCCATTCTAAAACTGACACTCATCTCCCCTTCTCCGAAACGGGCGATTTGTCGACGAAGGCTTCGCAACGGGCTCAAACGGTAAATAATCAATGCAAATGAGACGATCAGAATCGTCATGATCGTCCCATATGCCGACAAGAGATTCACTCCGCTGTACGCTTCGATACTGTGATCCTCAAGCAATACCGTATGACGGGAAGACTCGACCCAAAAAAAGATTTTTCCCCGATATTCGATCATCGACGTGATAATCGGATGGACGCTTTGCGTGTCATAAGAGATATTCATAGATGCTGAATAATTGCTGACGACAGGGTCATCCGTCGTTCCGTCGGTTTTTAGAATTTTCCCGAAACGTATGATCTTTTCATACCGCTCTTTCGAGCTGATTTCATCCAGATCATACAATGCCAGATTTGCTTCGAACATCGGCTGAGAGAGCTGTTTAAGAAGATACGTATGATAGATTTGGCTGATAAGGGCATGTTTGGAGAAGATGTTGTCGATATGTTTTGCGCGGTTGGTCTGATACAGCTGATAGAAGGTGTAGCTGACACTCGATACCGTCACCAGCAACGCAAATACGACGGTCGCGAGAACGGCATTATTTTTTATCATCGGGACTATTTTAAGAGTTTGTAGCCGATCCCGCGGATCGATTCAATCAGAGTTTTATCCCCCAGTTTATTGCGGATACGTCCCATCATCACGTCAATACTTTTGTTGGACGAATCCTCGTTGATCGCACTGACGTTATGGATCAAATCTTCACGGGAGACGACCATACCCTGCTTTTTGATCATGTGGGCCAAAATTCCGTATTCCGCGTTCGTAAGCTCCAGCGGACGGTTTTTATAACTGATCAGCATGGCTGACTCATTCAGTTTGAAATCGCATGCATTCTCGGAAGCAAGCGCCGATGCGGCATCGTAACGGCGCAATACCGAATGGATGCGGGCTTCGAGTTCCCTCGGATCGTACGGTTTGGGAAGATAATCGTCCGCCCCCAACTCCAGAGCATTGATTTTATCCGTCACATCCGAACGTGCCGAAGAGATGATAATCGGAATGTTTTGCCGGGCACGGATCGCCTCGCATACCTCCAACCCGTCCATCCCAGGCAAGGTTAAATCTAAAATGACCGCATCGAATTTTTCGAGTTTAAGAATACTCAATGCCTTAAACGGATCGTCTTCCGTCGTCACCTCAAAGTCGTACTGTTCTAAAAATTCGGTCAGTATCTCGGCCAGTTCGAGATCATCTTCAATCATTAATATTTTACTCATACCGCAATTGTAGCTTAGTAACAGTTAATCATTACCTAACTGAGCCAAAGTGCCACATGATAAGCGATAAACGCCAATGAGTACGCGACGATTGTCGTAAACAGAAACAAATAACCGAAATATTTGATCCCCCCCGCTTCGCGTGTAAAGACGACCGATGCGGCAAGACACGGTAAATAAGTCATGATAACGACGATAAACGCGACGGCCGAAGCAAAAGGGATATGCGAATTTATCGCCCGGATCAAAGAGTTATCCTCTTCGGTTGCATCGCTTCCCAATGAATACAATACACCGATGGTCGAGACGACGACCTCTTTTGCCGCCAATCCCGTCTGAAGCGCAACCGCCATTTTCCAGTCAAATCCCAGCGGTGTGAATACCGGTTCGATCGCATGACCGATACGCCCCAAGAAACTTTGGGATAGCTGCGCTTCGGCAAGAGCATTTTCATATTTTTTAGCTTCTTGTTCCGTTGCCGCCGTCTCGATTTTCTGCGCATATTCTTGATCCAGTAGCGCACTTTTCGGATAAGTGCTCAAAAACCATACGAGCAGCGAAGCCGCCGCGATAAACGTTCCCGCTTTTTTCAGATACATCATCGTTTTGGTCAGTACGGTATGCCACACCAATTTTACCGAAGGGAGCCGATATTTCGGCATCTCCATAACGAACGGTTCATCGATTCCTTTAAAGGCCGTCATTTTAAGCGCTTTTGCCGCAATCAGACCGATGATCGCCCCGAGGATATAAATACCGAAAAGGACGTTTCCGGCCATTTCCGGTCCGAAAAATGCTCCGGTAAAGAGGACATAGACCGGTAAACGCGCCCCGCAGCTCATAAATCCGATGACAAACAGCGTCAACAGGCGATCACGGTCATTTTTTAGAATCCGTGCCGACATATAGGCCGGAATAGAACATCCGAAACCCGTCACGAGGGGGATAAACGACTGGCCGTGTAAACCGAACTTATGAAAAAATCCGTCCAACAAAAACGCAACGCGGGACATATATCCCGTCGCCTCGAGCAAAGCGATACCAACAAAGAGAATAACAATATTAGGGATAAACAAGACTACGGCACCGACTCCTGCGATCACCCCGTCAACGATGAGTGAACGGACTTCATCATTGGCGATTGTGGCACCGACAGCTCCGCCGAGCCATCCGAAAAATGCATCAATCCAATCCATCGGAATACTTCCGATCTCGAATGTCAGCTGAAACAATCCCCACATGAAAAAGAGAAAAATCGGAATACCGAAAATCGGATGGATCAGAACCGAATCGATCTTTTCCGTCGTCGTTTTCTGTTCTGACGCTTTCGATTTGATTCGGACGGCTTCGGCAATGATACCGCGGTTAAACGAAAGATACTCTTCCGCAAAAATCTCTTTGATATCATCGCTGTCATGGTGTAGCGAGATATGGCGATCCGCTTCGATCAACATCGGCTGTAATTCCGTCCATATCGGGTTGTCATGCAACGTTCGATAGGTCTTTTTTTCCTGCTGCAACAAATTGATCGCAATATTTCGATTGGTAATGCTCGCCTTAAACCGATGTTTGTCGAGATAATCGGCAATGAGAACGATCTCCTCTTCGACCGCTTCGCTAAAAATCAGTTTTTGTTCCTGAAACGGGCTCAAGTGAACGTCTATAACCGCTTTCATCAAAGGCTCAAGCCCTTTTTTCTCCGCAGCGGAAACCGATACGCACGGAATACCCAGCAATTGCGAAAGGTACGCGGTATTGATCTCTATCCCCTCTTTTTCCGCTTCGTCACTCATATTCAGCGCAATCACCATTTTTTTGCTCATCGTCATCAATTCGGCAGTAAGCTGAAGATTTTTCTCCATATTGGTTGAATCAAGGACATTGATAATCAAATCATACGATTCGTTGGTCAAAAATTCATGGGTGACCCGCTCTTCGATCGAATAATCGGTAAACGCATACGTTCCCGGCAAATCGACGACATTAAAATCGAATCCGTCGTATTCAAACATCACTTCGGTTTTATCGACGGTGACTCCGGTGAAATTCCCGACATGCAAACGGGCATTGCTGATCGAATTGATCAACATGCTTTTTCCGACGTTCGGCTGCCCGACAAGCGCGACTTTGATTTTTTTATCGGACATTACATACCTCGATCAGTGCCGCTTCCTCTTTACGTAAAGCCAAAGCGACATTTCCCACCTTGATCTCAAACGTACTTTTTGCCGGTGCGCATTCGAGCATTTTGACTTCAGCGCCTTTCATCAACCCAAAAGAGATCAATCGTTGTTTCAAAGGGCCTGTCGCGTTGATTTTTACAACGGTAGCGACCCCGCCTTTGGTACATGCGCTCAATAGCGTCATCGTATCGGTTTTCATAAAACTGCCTTTATACATTCTTATATTGATAAATATGGGTCATTCATGCTGTTAATAGTAATACTTTAATCATAATAGCTATCAACTTATACACCCCTTAATAATGATAACTCTTTTCAAAAAGAATCTTTATTTTATGAACTGCGCTATAATTATAGTTAAATTACCCAAAACTAGGATCGTTAATGCACTTTTTATGGCGTTCTACCAGTCACTTTAATCTGGCCAACTTGATTACGATGGCAAATATCACCTGCGGTCTCCTCGCAACCTATTTCATTACCCAAAACCATTTTACGTATGCCGTTGTCCTCGCATGGATGGGAGGAGCATTTGATATTTTCGACGGAAAAATCGCCCGCAAATATGCCCTTTCCAACGAATTCGGCATTCAGCTCGATTCATTTGCCGATTTTCTGAGTTTCGTCCTTGTCCCGACGTTTTTTATCTTTCAGGGCGTGTACTCCCATCTCACCGGATTGCCGCTTATCATCACTTCTATCGCCTCGATCTATTACGTCATCAGCGGACTGCGTCGCCTGATTCAGTTCAATATCAACTCCGATGCCGGAGAAGTGGCAAAACATTTTACGGGAGTTCCGACGCCGCTGGGTGCCATTTTATTGTGGATTGTATGGCTCGGGTCGGGATTTATCGGATGGGTCGGCGTTTTGGCTCTGATGATCATCATCGGAGCGTTGCTGAATTCGAAGGTAAAGATTCCGCATTTATAATACTGAATGGCAAACTTATTTCTTTTCCCACTAAAATCGATAGCCGATCTCTTCGGAATCGAGTCTATCCCCGCTCTACTTTATAAAAATATTGAAAAAGATGCTCTCGATAAATTACCGCTAAGCGAGCGAACATTCCGGAATCTCTTAAATGGGGAAAAACAGCCAACTCCTAAGACGCTCGATAAATTATCCTCGATGATACCATTTGTGGATTGGGATCATACTCACGAATTTTCAAACTATATGACGGGTTGGGAATTTTTTGTTTATTCGCCAAGTTATGAAGATCTTCCATTTCCCTATTTTAAAAAGAAATTTGCAACTTTGGCAATTGAAGAAGCATCTATAATCAAAGAAGTACGTAATTACGCTTCAGAAGATGAACGGATGCAATTTGTATTTAATCATCCCTTTATACACTCTTTTTTAACACCTAATGATATATCCATTATCACGACTGGAAGCGATTTCAATACGAATAAAAAAATCGTTATCACCAAGTTACACCTTAATATACTTCTCTACTGCATTGCCTATATCGATGCCGAATACGGTATCAGCCGAAAAGAGGACAGAGGAGATCGATTCTCATTTATTAAAAAAATACTTCCGAAGTTCGATCAAGACAACTATATCAATCCTATTGAATCATTTTTTAAACTCCTAAAAGATCACTATAAAACTACTTATACTGAAATGGCAAAATCGATAAATGTCGATACTAATAATCCAGATGAAAAAGAGCAATTAGCCTCTAAAAAAAGAAAGTTTAGAACTTGGCGGAGTAAAGAAAGCAAAAAACTAAAGCGAGCATCTTATGATGAGATCAAAAATATACTTCGCACTCTTGAACCGGAATTAGACGAGATTGGTCTTAATTATTCGGCCCTACTCTATTACTATGCACTCTTTTTACATAATCTTTTTCAAGACTCCTTGAAAAGTAAAATTGATGATATTGATCTTTTTAAGTCTGACCGCGAATTAGTCAAGTGGATAAAAACACTCTATGATAATTATTTTGAGGAAGCATATGTAGAAATTGAAGAGTTGATTACCAAAGATGCTCAAAGCATCTTTGGCTAATCGCTTATCTTTTTAGAGCGCAATTGCCTCTACCGCCACCTGATGGGTTACCTGTTGTACTAGGTCCATTTGGTGGTGTACATCCGCCTGATTTAGCCATGTGTTTTTCTCCTTTACAATGATATGAGGAAATTGTATCTGTAAAAGTAATATCAAAAAAGAGGAACTTTTTCGGAAATTTTCTTTCTTTATTATTGTGCTATGCTGTTGCTTGCCACACTAACTATTACAAAATTCTCATTCATATTTGAATCAAAAACTACTGCACTGAGTTTATTCCCATAAACACATCCTGTATCGATTCCAATAGCATGTTTACTGATATTTGGTTCATCAAACCACTGATGACCGTAGACTATAAATCCTTGATTCCCATCATACACATCTGCCCAAAAAATCGAATCTTCTGTTTCCTCGCCATGAGCTACAAAATGACCATTTTGATCTAAATAACGAAGCCTAAGCAGTTTTTGTTGTTCACGTTTAGATAGATTTTCTAAAAACATAGAGTTCTGCAATCCACCATGTATAATCGTAATGTGTTCGAAACGTAAAAAGAGCGGAAGAGATCGTAGAAACTCTATATCTTTAGGCATTAAGTTATCAATTATCTGCTGTTCATCACTATCTAAAATGATAGGATTTTTTTTAGGGGATTCTTGATGATTTAAATAACGGATGATTTTGTCTTCGTGATTACCGAGGACTGAGAGGATGCCATTTTTCTGGATATAGTGGAGTGTTTCAATCGAATGAGGGCCTTTAGTGATTATATCACCGACACATACTTCAATATCATTATTTTGAGGGTTGATTTGCTGACGAAGTTTTTGAAATTCGTCTAAACATCCATGAATATCGCCATAAATTATTAATTTATTCATTAATCTTTAATTTGAGATTATTAAGATTTGCTTTGTGCTTCTGAATATTTTTACGAATATTTTTACACAATTCAGCATCAAATGTTATTCCATCTTCAGCATGTTTAAAATATTTTCTAATCACTTTTCCTTCTGCATCTCTATCCTCTTCTAGTTTTGCATGGGCAAACTTATTTCTAATTTTAATAATTTCATCTTGATACTCACTAGAAAAATCTTTTTCATTTAATTCATTTAAAATCCATGCAAGTGTCTTTATTTTGTAATCAGCACTGAATACAAAATTATCTTTCATTAGCTCTTTAAAACCATTGTCTTTAGTTTTCCAATCCCCATCTACATACTTAAGCTTATCAGAAAATAGTTGACTTATTTGTTCTAAAATTTCTACTTTTAAATCTCTAGTTTTTTCTATTTCATACTTTTTAATAAACTGTTGAATCATTGTGAGTTTTTGATTATCCATATCACTTGTTTCATTCATAATCATCCCACGCATAACGACTATATCATGAAATTTTTGTAATGTAAGATCAATCAGTTTTTTAATTTTTTCCACAACAGCATTTTCATGTGTTGTACCAGAAGAAGAAGTTTCCAAAAAAGAGATTCGATCTAATTTTATTATATCTTGCAAATCAGCTCTAGCCGTGTAAAACAAAATTTCTGCAAAAATTTTGCTTTCATTTCTAATTTTTGCAACAACTTTATCGCCATTCATTTCACCCATATGATAATCCGTTAAGATTAAATCATAAGAATCATCAAGTTGAGAAAAGAAGTCTGTAGCAGTATTGGTGGTATGTACAATGGCTTCAAAGCCTTCATTTTCCAAGTATGTTCTGATTTCATCAACATACTCATCGTCAATAAAAGAATCAATTTGATCATCAAGCCATAGGATTTTGTATTCAATTTGCATTTTTTACCCTAATTATAAAGATCGTGCCCTTACCAACTTCAGAATCGACATCTATAGTTCCCTTCATTCGTTTTACGGTTGATAATATATTGAAAAGCCCTATTCCTGATCCATCAGTAGTTGTATAACCTAATTCAAAGATATGACCAATGTTTTCTTTCAAGATACCCTTACCATTATCCTCTATATGTAGCACCAATTCACCAGCATCAATATTACACTTAAATACAATTTTTTTTGCCCCGGCTTTGTCTGCATTTTGAATTAAATTATCAATTAGAGTTGTGATTTCAAGCGGTCGAATAGTCATATTATACTTATCAGCCGTAGACCCTATATTTAAAATTTCAATATCAGAATCGATAATTTTTTTATCGGATAGATATAACTCATTGATATACTCTCTAATAAAACTAATTATATCCACTGGAACATCTGTAGCTGTTAGGTTAAAATTGGCTTTGGTTACAAATTTTGATATTGACGCTATTTTTTCAGCTTCATGCAGGATAACACTAATATATTTTTTTTGCTTCTCTGTCAATGTATTTATATCGAAAGATTTGGTGAAGAGATTTACATTCCGAATAATCCGGCTTGAAGAGTGATCTATTTGATGTTGCAACCCAAGAATTTGTTCTTTTTCCATCCCAATTATTGAGCTTTGGAATATATTTCTTTTCATTTGTTGTTCTAATGCTTGTGAAACAACAACGACTTTTTCTTTTTCTGAATTTAGAGCTTCTTTTACTAGTTTGTTTTCCTGAAAAAGTACCGTATTTTTTTCTTCTACTTCATAAAGAATTTTTTCTAATTCATTTTTTTGTTGCGATAATCCATTCATTTGATTTTTAATCTTATCTATCTCATCTAATAATTCGGCGTTATTAGATTTTCGTGCTATATCAATCAAATTCTTTACAATAGGATCAGTCAGATCATTTTTTTCTTGCAGGATATTTAAGAAATCGCTTGCAAACTCAAATATTTTAACATCTGGAGCATCTGCGAGTTTTTTTATTAAATGAATAATTTTGGATTTGCTTTCTAAAGTATTAAGTACAGTTAAATTTTCTGATTCATTATCACGATCTCTGATGATCCCATCTAATTCCCACTGTATTCCAACAACATACTTTTCTAATCTTTTAAGAACTTTTTCCCAAAAAAACTCTTCTAATTCCAAATAACCTTCTGTTGCAATTAATCCACTATCTCTACTACTTTTTTCTTTAAATTGGTTAGAATATTCATTGATGTTAATACTACCAATAATATTCCTTGTTGCAAAATATCGACTATGCCCTTGTTGGTGCCTTGTATTAATACCAAAGCTATCATCATTTTCTTCTCCATAAGGATACACTCTAAAACCATTATTGAACAGTAGAACATGTCCAAAACGGAGTGGTGCTACACCCATTACTGAAGAAAAATTATGTTTAGCTTTTTGATTTAAATATAGCAATGTTGCAGAAGAATTTTTCAGATGCTTATAGTGACTCTTTTCTCCAATTTTATAAATTAATGTGCCCCTATCAGACAAACTAGTAATAATATAACCTTCTTTAATCGCTACATCGATTCTTGTTGTTTTCATTGTTAATACTTTTATTATTTCATTAACAACTGGAACCGGAAACATAGAATCTATTGATTTAATATAAATTTGAAAATTATTCGATACAGTATTTACTTCAAAGGGGTTAATAAGTTTACCTAGTGAACGCTTCAGTAGTTGTATTTGTTTATCACCCCATTTTGTATGTAACTGAGAAATCTCAAGTATTACGCCCTGTTGTAGATCATATGGAACTGTTTTCGGTGAGCTATATTCTACTTGTATATTTATGAAATCATTTTGTGCATCTTGTTCAAAATCATCCCAATCAACATTTAATTGGTGAAAATCTGAAGAAGATACTTTTCTTGAAATTAATTTCAATTTTGAACCAAGTCTATCACAAGAAAATCTACCAATCCCCTTAGCTCCAGCAAAACCTCTTTTTAGATTAATTTTATCTCGATAGTCTTGGTATCTAGTATCTTCTTTTAACTCTTTATCTTCGGTATTGTCTTTTTTAGCAGAATAAGCCACAAACAGCCATTTATTCTCTATGTCATTAAGATCCATACCTTTACCGTTATCTTGGATAATAATTTTATCTTTTTCAAACGTTATATCGACTCGTGTAGCATGTGCATCATAAGCATTTTTAACCAATTCAAAAATAGCTACTTCATCGTTAATAATTAAATCTTTTCCAATAATGTTTTTTAATTCTGAACTGATCCTAAATTCCATTAAATCATATCCTTGAGTACAAGTCCGGCTTGCTCACCAAAAAGCGGAGGAATGGCATTACCTATCTGCGTATATCGTGGAACTTCTACTCTTCGCCGCAAACCACCTGTCGTATATTTACCTTTAAACTCATAACTATCTGGAAAAGATTGTATTCGTGCATATTCTCGAACTGTTAAGATTCTTGGTTCACTGTAATGTATATAGTCATCGGGGTGAGTCGTAAGAGTTGGCGTACAAGATTTTTCACACAGTGGAACTACTGTATGTTTCTTTAGCCCAAACATTTTGTTGAGTTCATCTGAAAACGATTTATTTGGTTTACCATGCTTAATTACATAATTAAACCGTTGAACAATATCCTCTTTATGATTTGCAAAACGATGACTGTCAACAACTGTACTTGATGACTTAACACCTTTTCTCATAAGCTTTTGATAGTTGCTATTTGCCTCTGAATACACACCTGCTTTGAAATTCTTGCTATCAGGTGAATCAACACTGCCGTTTGATTGTAAGATATCGGAAATCGCATCACTTAACGATGTCTTATCATCAAGCTTTTTACTTTTAAAGAACTTGGCTCTGTTCTGTACGATTGAATCAAAAAAGAAATCAGATTTTCCTTTCTTCGTCCCGACTAAGATATAACGCTGTCTTTTTTGAGGAACTCCGTATTCAGAAAAATCGATAATCTGACCTTTTACATCATAACCCAATTCTTCTAGTTTTTTAACAACATAGACAGAATACGCTTCGCCGCGTTTATTGTCTTTTTTAAATCCAATCGTAAAACCTTTTACATTTTCAAAAAACAAGATTTCGGGTTCGACAAATTTGACAAATTGGATATAAGAATCGATTAGTTTATTGCGTTCATCATCTTCACGTCTTCGCCCTGCCATAGAAAAACCTTGGCAAGGTGGGCCACCTGCGATTAAAGATATTTTACCTCTCAATGATTCAAGTTCTTTCGAATATGTAGCAATGATTGCATTAATATCATGATTGGTTTTAGGTAACCAGTCAGGCCAATCAAAATTATTCTTTTTATCTATTAAATTGTATTTGAGAGTTGAAAAGGCATCAGCACTTTTTTCGATAGCAAATGTACCTTGCCATCCTGCATTATGCAAGCCTAATGCAAGGCCGCCACAGCCTGAAAATATGTCAATATATTTTAAATTTAGCGACGATGATTTTTCACCCATAAGAACCCATTTATCTTTTTCGATTAATTTAAGTTTATTTTATCTAAAAATTATAGTTTTAACTCACAATTAAAATAATTTTTATAGGTTTAAAACAACAATAAATGTTATTTATAGTATCTCTTCATCTTCTTCGGCATCGGTTAGTGAAGTTGGAAGCAATTTCTTCGGTTTTAATCCGAGTTTCCGCATTGCTTCAACTCGACGGATAAGACTTCCTTTGCCTGATAGTTTAGTCATTGCACTCTCATAGCTTTTTTGGGTTCGTCCGATCTGATCACCGATTTTTTCCATGTCATCTACGAATCCTACCAATTTATCGTACAGCGCTTCGGCCGATTCCGCAATCGCTTTCGCATTGCGCTCCTGATACTCGCTTCGCCAGATATGTTCAATGGTGCGGAGCGTGACAAGAAGGGTTGAGGGAGAGACGACGACGATGTTTTGTTCATACGCCGTTTTGAAGAAGGTATTATCCTGTTCCAAGGCCAGAAGAAAAGCCCCTTCAATCGGCATAAAGAGCAAGACGAAATCGAGAGTACGTACTCCGCTAAGCTGTTCATACCGTTTCCCGCTCAGCCCTTTGATATGCGCGTGGATCGAGAGTAGATGCTGTTTTAGCGCTTGAGAGCGTTCTTCGTCGTTTTCCGCGCGGACAAACGCATCATACGCAACCAATGAGACTTTCGAATCGATAATAATGTCTTTGTTCTGCGGAAGATGGACGATGACATCGGGACGAAACTTTTTCCCCTCTTCGTCACTGAGGGTGCTTTGCACTTCGTACTCATGCCCTTCACGAAGCCCCGACTCTTCCAAAATCCGTTCAAGAACGATCTCCCCCCAGTTACCCTGGGTTTTATTCTCTCCCTTAAGAGCTTGGGTGAGATTGATTGCATCTTGGCTGAGCCGTTCGTTGAGGGTTTTGAGGCGGAGGATTTCGTCTTTGATGCTTTGGCGCTCTTTGGCATCATGGATAAACTGCTCTTTACTCTGTGTCGCAAACTGTGCGATCTGTTCGCGGAAAGGTTTAAGAAGGAGGTCCAGTCCTTTGGTATGGGCTTCGTCAAACGTTTTTGCTTTTTGCTCGAAGATCTGCGCGGCGAGCTGTTCGAACTGCACTTTCATCTGGGCTTTAGCTTCGTCGAGGAGGCGGATTTTCTCTTCAAAAGAACGGGAGGATTCTTCATGACGCGTATGCAAAATCGCGTAATCGCGTTCAAGCGCATGGTAATCACGGTTAAGAACCTCATGTTTCGTTTGGATTTCCATCCGTGCCGTATATTCTTGGGAAACAGCATTTTGAAGCTGCTCATTTTGAGATTGGAGATAAAGAAGATTTTGGCGCGAACGCATCAGCGCCCACCCCGTAATTACGGTACTTAAGAGTGCCGCGATAAAGAGAATCGGATAAAGCATGGCTGTCAACTTTTTAAGCCATTATAACAATTTAGCCTTAGCTGTCGAAATAGATGACAGATTGCCCTATTTTTTCTCACCGAGTATATTTCCCAAATATCCCAGCGATCCGACTGCTCCGGCAAGACTTTGCTGCCAATCCGCAGGCATAAAGACCACCTTGGAATTGTCCGCTTCGCTCAGTTTTTTCACACTGTCGATATAGCGCTGCGCCAACAAATAGTGAGGAGCCGCTTCCCCGCTTACGAGCCCTTGAGCTATCATCACCATCGCTTTGCGATCCCCCTCTGCCAACTCTACTTTTGCCTGAGCTTCCAATTTTGCCGCTTCCAATCGCCCTTGCGCCTCCAAAATCACCGACTCTTTCAAACCTTCCGCCTGTGCGATAGCCGCCCTCTTCTGCCCGTCAGCGATCAAAATCGCCGCTTCACGTTCACGGTCGGCCGCCGCTTGGCGTTCCATCGCTTCTTGAAGGTTTTGGCTCGGACGGATATCCTGCACTTCCAAATTTCCGAGCGTCAATCCCCATCCGCTCAGCGAATCGCGGATTTTCCCGGCTACCTGGGCTTTGATCTGATCGCGTTGCGAGAGCGATTCGTTCAATGTCATCCCCCCGATTACGGCGCGGAGTGTCGTCGTCGTCATGTTGGCGACCGCACTTTCGAAATTACTGATCGAATACGATGCTTTTCCCGGATCGGTGACCCTGTAAAATACGACCGCACTGATAATGACGACGGCATTGTCTTTCGTGATGACTTCCTGCTCTCTGGTTTGCTGTATCAACTCTTTGGTCACAATTTTATACGCGACGATGTCTACAATCGGTATCAGCAGATGAAGTCCCGGCAATAGAGTCTTGTGATACTTTCCGAGCCGTTCGACTACCCATTCTTCCCCCTGCGGAACGATCCGAACCATTTGCGAGAGGGTATATACCACCGCGGCGACTAAAACTAAAGAAAAAACGATACTTACATCCATATTTATCCCTCTAATGTAGTTTTTTCGACGACAACCGTGTTGCCGTTGAGTTTGACGACGCGAACTTCCGTTTGGATATCGATATCACCTTCTTCGGTGATTGCCGGCCATCGGCGCGTCCCTACGATCGGTTCGTATAACTCTATCTCGCCCTCACGATGGGGTGATAGGGGAGTTATCGCCACCCCCAAAATCCCTACGAATTCGTTATGGGTCCCTACCGTATCGCGTTCATCGTCCCCAACTCCCCGTTTTTTAAAGACAACGGCACCGATAATCATAAAAACTGCCGCAATGACCAACTGCCAAAACAGCGATTCCGGAAGCCAAAATGCGACCAATGCCGCCGATATGAAGCCGACTCCCGCGAATAACGCAAAAAATGTCGGAAGCATCATTTCGATGACAAACGCGAGTACTCCGAGTATCAGCCAAATATAATACGACATGGCGATCCTTTTGTGTTTCAACAAGAGTACATTGATCCCCCTTATGCTCTCCTGATACATAAATTTTCATCAGAATAAACCAAGAGTATCTACACTATTATTGCGCCATGAAATTATCTGCAAATGCCCCCTGCCCGTGTCATAGCGGTGAAAAATACAAACGGTGCTGTTTCCCCTATCATAAAGGGATGCTCCCTTCCGATGTTCTTAAACTGATGCGCTCGCGTTATTGCGCCTATGCGTTGGATCTGCCCCACTATATTATTGCGACGACCCATCGTGCGAATATCGATTATACGGAAGAGACCGCTGCGTGGAAAGAAAGCATTCGGGAATTTAGTCTGAACACCCGATTTTCGGGATTGAAGATCATAGAATTTGTCGATGGAGAAAGCGTTGCTTACGTCACATTCGAAGCGATACTCAACGACACTCCGTTTCGGGAGAAAAGCCGTTTTCTCAAAGAGAACGGCAAATGGTTATACGAAAGCGGCGAGTTTCAATAATATTATTTAAACGGATCGCCGTTAATCACGAGACGAAATCCGATATCGTTCGCAACCAGATCGGGGCGCGAATAGCCGCGAAACGAACTGCGCAAACACAAATAGCCGGTTTTATAGCTTCCGCCGCGGCGCACCTTGAACGATTCCCCTTCCGCTCCGCCGATACGCGGGCTCCCATCGCTCGGGGCTCCGTTATAGTTGGCAAAAAAGTCGTCTTCGCACCACTCCCAGACATTACCGAGCAATCCGTAGATTCCCAGACGGTTCGGAGACTTACTGTCTACGACCGCCGTTTTTCCGTTGGAGCTGTATTCATAAATGGCATATTCGTCCAACAACGCTTCCGAATCGCCGAAAGTAAATCGGGTATTCCCCCCCGCTTTAGCGACGTATTCCCATTGCGCCTCAGTCGGTAACGCATAAAATCGGGTTTTCCCTTCGTAGCGGTTGAGCAGTTCGACATAGGCTTTGGCATCAAACCAGCTCACCTGTTCGACCGGATGACGACGGGAACTCTCTTCTTCGACCTTATCGTTTTTAAAATACGAAGGGTTGAGACGTGTCAGTTTAAAATACTGTTCTTGGGTGACCGGATATTTTGAAATCCAAAATCCTCCCACTTTCACCGTATGAACAGGGGCTTCGACGTCACCCCCTTCGTTATACTGCGGATTGCGTCCCATCGAAAACTCTCCGCCGTCGATGTAGAGAAATTCCATCCCGATCGAATTGGTAAAATCTCGGGGAGCCTCCTCGACAATAGCGACAGGAGTCTCTTCGGTTTTCTTTTTAAAAAAATCGAGCAAACTAACCCTTTGAAAACATGTTTGATAATCTTCTGGCGACAATATAGCAAAAAGTGTTCACAACTTTCATATTTGAAAGCAAAAAAAAGAAATTCTTACGATTTAAACTTTGAAAGCTGCCCGTTTAGGTTTTGTGTCATCGTGCTTAAGTGTTCCGCTGCCGATGCAATCTCTTCGACACTCCGTGCATTTGAAACTCCGAGATCATTGATCGTTTTTACCTCTTTGGCTATGTCCTCTATCATACCGGCCGTATGGTTGAATACGCCCACAGTAGTTTCCGTCGTTTGCGTCGCTTCGACCATAGCGGATGCTACCGACGCGATTTCGGCTTCCGCCTCATCCGAGATAATAGAGAGGTGCTCCATCTTTTTCGAGTTTTCATTCATCTCTTCGCTCGCCTCGATAATAGCCTGCACGATCACATTGATCGTCGACTGTATCTCCACAAGACTTTTTTGAGTCCGTTCCGCCAACTTTCGAACCTCATCGGCCACGACGGCAAATCCGCGCCCGTGTTCTCCCGCACGTGCCGCTTCAATCGCGGCATTCAGTGCTAAGAGGTTAGTCTGTTCGGCGATTTCGGAAATCGCATTTAAAACCTCTTTGACCTGCTTGGTATCGTTACTCAAATGCTCGATCCGCACCGCCATCTCATTTTCTATCTGGGCATTTTTTTGAACTTCTGCCGTCAATGCCGTAATTTTTGCCGTTGTATTGCCAAGCGCGTTTCCGGCTTCGGAAATGTGCATTTTATTACGGTTTACTTGTTCGATAACATCATGAATATCGTGATTGATCTCTTCACTTTTCCGGGCGACCTGATCGATAGCGCTGAGAGTTTGTTCGACCGTTTTGCCTACTTCGAGAGAACTGACCGACAACTGCTTCGCTACCGAAGCGTTTTCATTCGAGGTGCTTTTCGTATTTTGGATAAAACTTCCTAATTGCCGACGCACCGACTCCAGACTCGACGCAATCTGCGATATTTCGTTTTTGCCTTCGATTCCCAGCGGTTTTCCGAGATCCAAATCGGCTAAACAATTGATTTGGGTGATCAGATGTTTGATACCGTCCAGAATTAAAGCGATGACGCCAAAACCGATGACGACCGAAACAAAGACCGCTAAAGAGAGGATAAAGTTCGTTGTCTTTGCCGATTCCGAAACATCGGTAATTTGTTGCGAAGATGCTTCCAGCGATTTAACATTGAGAGAGCTCCATTCATCCAGTCTTTTTGCGAGCACTTCAGCATAAGGGTCAAGTTTTTCCATCCAGGGATTTCCCGAAGCGGGACCTCCGTTGATATATGCTTGCGCCATTTTTTGGCCGATTGCGTAATACTCGGATAAATCAGCTTTAAATTGTACGAGTTCTTCCCTCATTTTGGGATTATCCTGCTCGGAGGCGATCAGGGTCTCGATATCCTCATTTGCTTGGCGGTAATACTCTTCAGCCTCTTTCAATCCGTCATCGAAGCCGGGTTCGCCCCGCGTCGCCGAAATATCGGTTAACCACTGCTGTATCTGAATCACGTTGATTTTCAGATTTATAAATCGCAACGTTCTCGGTATCGTTTCGTTGCTTTGGCTTTGCAGCATCGCTTCGACATTTCCCGCCGATCGATAATTGCTCGCCATACTGGCGATCAGCAAAAGCCCTATAAGCACCATAATACCTTTTAAAATAGTCCGAATCGAAAATTGTTTAATCCAATCCACTGCGCGTTTCCACCTCATAATAAAATTACCATTTCTTATAGTTTTTTATAATCCCGAAACCTTCCTAAATTCTTTCTGAAACGGCTTTTTCTTGACAACGTTGTCATGGATAGTTTATAATGCGGGAAACACAATGACAAACTGACTGCATATCTCGCGTACTACATAAAAATCCACTCTACCCTAAGGCATTATCAGAATGAGCGATACCACCGCAAAAACTCCGAAAAATAACTCTAAAAATCGTACCCACATCCCTGTTGACGGATTTACGATTGAGGCTCTCCGTACGAAAAAACTCGAAGATCTTCTTGAAATAGCGACCTCTTTAAATATCGAAGACCCCAACGAACTCAAACGTCAAGATTTGATTTTCGAAATTCTTAAAACTCAGGTGCAACAGGGGGGATTCATCCTTTTCACCGGAATTTTGGAGATTATGCAGGACGGTTACGGATTTTTACGCGCCGTCGATCAAAGTTTCAGCGATTCATTGCATGACGCCTATGTTTCCAGTACCCAAATCCGCCGTTTTGCTCTGCGTAACGGGGATATCGTTACCGGACAGGTACGGGCACCGAAAGATCAGGAACGCTATTATGCCCTGCTCAAAGTCGAAGCGATCAACTATCTCCCTCCTGAAGAGTCCAAGAAACGTCCTCTCTTCGAAAATCTTACCCCGCTGTATGCCCTTGAACAACTCAAACTCGAATACCAGCCGACCAAACTGACCGGACGGATGATGGATCTCTTCGCCCCTATCGGAAAAGGGCAGCGCGGACTCATCGTCGCTCCTCCGCGATCGGGAAAAACAGAATTGATGAAAGAGATCGCGCACGGCGTAACCAACAATCATCCCGAAGTGGAACTGATGGTTCTTCTCGTCGACGAACGCCCCGAAGAGGTTACCGACATGGAGCGCTCCGTCAAAGGCGAAGTCTACAGCTCTACCTTCGACGAACCGGCCAAAAACCACGTCAAAGTCGCCGAAATGGTGATCGAGCGTGCGAAACGGCGTGTCGAGCTCGGCAAAGACGTCGTTATCCTTCTCGACTCGATCACCCGTCTCGCCCGTGCCTACAACACCGTCACTCCGAGTTCTGGAAAAGTCCTCTCGGGCGGGGTGGATGCCAATGCATTGCACAAACCCAAGCGGTTCTTCGGTGCGGCGCGTAACATCGAAAACGGCGGAAGCTTGACGATCATCGCCACCGCTCTCGTCGAGACGGGAAGCCGTATGGACGAGGTTATTTTCGAAGAGTTCAAAGGGACCGGGAACTCCGAAATCGTCCTCAGCCGCAAAATTTCTGACCGCCGTATCTTCCCTGCGATCGATATTCTCAAATCGGGAACCCGAAAAGAAGAGCTTCTTCTCGGACCGGAAGTGCTTCAAAAAGTATTCGTTCTTCGTTCGATGCTGCATAAACAAGAAGACGAGGTCGAAGCCCTCCGCTTCCTCTACAACACGATGCTCAAAAGCAAATCCAATATCGAATTCCTCGACAGCATGAATGAGTCGACCAAATAAGATGAGAGTCGGTGTCTTTGATAGCGGTGTCGGAGGCTTAAGCGTCGTAAAATCGTTGCTGGAGCATAAACTCTTCGAAGAGATCATCTACTTCGGCGATACCGCCCGCGTCCCATACGGAGTCAAAGACCCGAACACTATTATCCGCTATTCCCTCGAAGCGATCGAATTTTTCAAAAACTTCGAAATCGATCTACTCATCACCGCCTGCAATACCGTCAGCGCCTACGCCCTGGATGAAATGAGGCTGCACAGCAATTGCGATGTTATCGGTGTAGTCGATCCGGGTGTTTTGGCCCTTAAAAATGCCGTTCCTTCGACCCAAGCCGATATCCTGATCCTCGGGACAAAAGCAACCGTTAAATCAGGCGCTTATGAAAAAGGTCTCAACCTTTTGGGTTATGAACGCCTGACCGCAAAAGCGACCGGCTTGCTCGTTCCGATCGTCGAAGAGGGGTTATACGAGGGGGAAGTGCTCCAAAGTGCCCTCCACCACTATTTCGGTGATTTGGAGAAAGCACCCGACGCCGTTATTCTCGGATGTACCCATTTCCCGTTGGTCGCCAAAGCAATCGATGCGTATTTCGAAGGAAAAAGTACTCTGATCCACTCAGGAGAGGCAATCGTCGAATATTTGCAAAGCCATTACGATTTCAGCCGTCGATTCGAACATACCGAACTCAAATTTTTCGCCTCGGAAAATCCCGAAGGGCTGCGACGCGTTGCCAAAGAGTGGCTAAATTTAGCCTAAGCATGTTAAACTCTATCACTCAAAATTAGAGAGGTTCCCATTGCGCACATCCGAAGTTTTAGCACTTAAATATCGTCCTCGACGCTTCGAAGAGCTCATCGGGCAGGAGAGCATCTCTCAAACTCTTTCGCTCGCCCTCGATTCGGGCCGATTGTCTCATGCCTATCTTTTCTCGGGTCTTCGCGGTTCGGGAAAAACTTCGACCGCACGGATTTTTGCCAAATCCCTGATTTGTGAAAACGGTCCCACTTCCGCACCGTGCGACGTTTGCAGCCACTGTGTCATGGCTAACGAAGGTCGCCACATCGACATCATCGAAATGGACGCCGCGTCCAGCCGCAAAATCGATGATATCCGCGATCTCATCGAACATACCAAATACCGTCCGGCCAGCGCCAAAGTTAAAATTTTCATCATCGACGAAGTACATATGCTCACAAAAGAGGCCCATAACGCCTTGTTAAAAACCCTCGAAGAGCCGCCTGAATACGTCAAATTCATCCTCGCGACGACCGATCCTCTGAAGCTCCCGCCGACCATTTTGAGCCGTACCCAGCACTTTCGGTTTAAACGGATCAGCCATCCCAATATCGTCCACCATCTTAGCCATATTCTCCACTTGGAAAATATCGAATATCAAAACGAAGCGCTCGACATCCTCGCCCGCAGCGGCTCGGGTTCTCTGCGCGATACGCTGACACTGCTCGATCAGGCGATCATCTATTCCAAAGGGTACGTCGATGTCAAAACCATCGCCGATATGCTCGGCCTTCTCGATCCCGATTACATCAGCCGCCTTTTTGATGCCGTCTTCGCCAAAGACCGTCACACCCTCACGCAGATGATTCAGGAGCTCGAAGCGTACGAATCCGAGATGGTGATCGATGAGATCATCGCCTATCTGAAAGAACGGCTTTATGAGGGGGATCACCGTTTCAGTCCGCTCGTTATCGAACGTTTTTTCCGCATTCTCAGCGATTCCAAAACTCTCTTCGCCATCAATGCCGACGGCGGCTTTATCGTCAGCCTGGCCCTTTTTAAAATGATCGAAGCGCTGAAGATCAAAGAGATCGACGAGATGATCGAATCGCTCGAATCACGAGTCTCGCATCCTCAAACCAAAACACCGGAAATGGTAAGCGAACCGCAAAGCCAAACCGTGCATGTCATGCCGACCGCTCCATCCAAATCTCCGTTTGAGATACTGTGTGAAAAAATCAACGACCGGAGCCTGGAGCTGGGAACATGCTTTAAGAACAATGTCACTTTTCTCTCCTATGAAGAGAATACCCTGACTTGGGAAAGCTGTGCCGAGGGAGAGGAAAAAGAGCTCCTAAAAAACAGTTTCGGCATCATCCGTCAGTTCGTCCGTGAAGTCTACGGTATCGATACTCAGATCAAATCGCAAGGGTGCACCAAAACTCCCGAAGAAGCGAGTACGGAAAAAGCGGACCCGAGTGTAGAGCCTAGCGAACCTCTCGACGAAAGCGCTTCGATGGTCGAAGAGACCGAGATCGGCGTCGGAAGCTGTGTCAGCCAGTGCGACGAAACCAGCGTCAAAGAGTTTGACGGCAGCGATGTCCTCAAAGAGCCGATGATCCAAAAAGCGGCGGAGCTTTTCGAAGCGACGAAAATCACCGTCCAGTCAAAAGTCTAAACACCGCAGGAATAAAATCCCTCCGGCTACGCTAGCCGCTGTGGCGCTGAAGCTTGCTTTTTCAAAGCAAAATTCTTAAAATGTATTTTTTCTTGCTTTTAAGGATTTTTTCAGGTATACTTCAGCTATTGAAAGATGATTTAGAGTTTCATCTTTGGCTTGCTTTTTATTGATGACTTCCGTTAGCAGTACGACCCGCCCTTAGAATACTCCACTTTATACTTCGACCACTTCAGCAATGAGGTGTATTACAACCCAAAGGAATTGCTATGGCAAATCAAGTTAACGGAACAGTCAAATGGTTCAACAGTGAAAAAGGTTTTGGATTTATCCAACAAGACAACGGCGGGAAAGATGTATTCGTACATTTCCGTCAAATCAACAACACAGGTTACGGCCGTGTAAGTCTTGAAGAAGGACAAAAAGTTACTTTCTCTATCGGTGAAGGTGAAAAAGGTCCTCAAGCAGAGAACGTTACAATTCTCTAATCTCCTCGACGGATACCGTGGTGTCCGTCATTATATCGTTCTATTAAGACACCTGAAGGTGTTTTTCCGAGCCGATTAAAGGAAAAAACCATGGAAAGCAAAGAAGCCGTTTTAAGCGCATTAAAAGAGGGGAAAAAACTGATCAGTACCGTCACAGGACTGCAATATACCCTCATCGGGGGTCAGTTACACGCCCGAAACAGTGAAAAAACCGATTGGCACGAAAGTGAACTCTGCTTTGATAATCCCCCCTCATGGTTGAATCTTCGCGTATAAGCGAAGAGTATTATGTCCCCCTTACGCTTTCGCTACCAGACGCTCGATTTTTTAGATGACGATATCCATGTCCGAACCCTCAGAGACACCCAACAATATTCCGATACAGACGATAAAGCCCAAAAGCTGGGGATATCTTCCGCATCATGGCCGCTGTTCGGAGTGATCTGGGACTCAGGCAAAATTCTTGCCCATCTGATGAGTGATTTCGATATCGAGGGCAAACGAATATTGGAAGTAGGATGCGGAATCGGATTGGCGAGCCTCGTGCTAAATCACCGCTCCGCCGATATCACCGCCACCGACTACCATCCCGAAGCGGAGCGTTTTTTGATCGAAAATGCCCGCATCAACGACGATGAAATCATCCCGTTTATCCGTGCGGGATGGGGAGACGTGCAAGACTCTCTCGGCGAATTCGATCTTATCATCGGCAGCGATCTGTTATACGAAAGAGATCACGTTGAGCTTTTGGCCGGATTTATCGATCGCCATACCAAAGCGTCGTGCGAAGTGATTATTGTCGATCCCGGTCGCGGGAACCACTCCAATTTCAGTAAAAAGATGGTAGGTCTCGACTTCTCCCATACCCAAAGCAAACCGGTACATACCGACTATCTCACCCTTCCGTTTAAAGGGCAGTTGCTTCGCTACGCCCGGTAAAAAGTTATGCGAAGAGAGCCAAGGCTCTTCCGAAAGGGGTTTTTGCCGGTCCCGAAAGGGCCCACAGCACTTCATATGCCGGCGGAATCCGAGGAAAACGCCCCTCTCCGTCGGTAAAATAAAGAAGCATCGTCGTCATCGGAAGGTTGGCATCGATGTAATCGAATACGGGGCGGAAATCGGTCCCGCCTCCCCCTTTTAGCGAAAAATCGAGTCTCTCTCCCCCCTGAAACGTATAATGGTTATGGACTTTGGCATCCGCGGTGATCAATTCGATCTTCACGGCAGGAAAATTGTTCATAATCGACTTGAACTCCTCCATAAACAACCCCAACAGTTCGTCATTGATCGAACCGGACGTATCGATAGCCACGCATAAGCTCAGAGTATCGCTTGCAAGCGAGGGTAAAGCGATCCCCCGATAGATATGTTTTTTATTCGGCGGCATAAAGGCGTAATTGTTGCGCATGTGCCGATTGATCGCATTGTACAATTCAAAACGCCAATCCACTCCGCTGGCTATCGCACGTTTCCCCAGACGATCCATACCGGTCGGCATCGATCCTTTGCGCTGCGCCACCTCTTTGGCAACCGATGCGGCGTACTGCCATTGCGATTCGCTCTGCGGATCGAGCCCTTCATCGATCGTGCCGTCGTTCGCGCTGAAAGGCTCTCCTCCCTCCTCTTCGGGAACATCCCCCATCGCCATAGTATCGGGGCTGCGCTGGTCGTCGTGTCCGAAGGCATCCTCCGAAAGACTGAGACCGTACTGTTCTTTGAGCAGATCGTAAATCTCCTCGGCGTACATCCCCTTGAATTCTGTATTAAAGTTCGCCCCCTGCGGGATCACCAAACCGTTTTGATGCAGCAGGTTATTGATTGCATAATCGGTTGCAAGCTGCCATAGCGAGCCGCGGCGGTTCAGGCGGCGCTGCTGGTGCGAGAGGACGTGGTGCATGACACAGTTGGTCAAAATAAACATCACTTCCTCTATCGTCCGCTTCTCGATATAGGCGGGATTGTACAAAAACCGTATCCCGTTGCTGGCGTATCCGGAAACCCCTTCTCCGGGTTCGTGACGCAATCTCGAAGCGAGCATCCCAAAATAGGGATGTTTCATCGTCAGATGGGTTTTGGCCTTGAGAAGAAGCTGTTCGGGATTCACGATTTTACCTTAGCGCATCAACGCGTTAAACTTGCGCATCCACAGCGGCCAGCTGTCGATATGATCCAGTTCGATCCCGCGTGAGCGTAAATCCTGAATAATCATAACCGCAAACTCTCCCGGCAGATTGAGGGTATAGGCGACAAGATTGTTCAGTTTTTTCGATCCGGTATGATCGTTGATCCGCATCGTCAGTGCCGAACTGAGCAGATGAAGCGCCGAAGGGTCTTCAGGGACTTCATTGCTGGTACCGTCGATGATCGCGTCGAGATCGGGGAGCTGATCGGCCATCATTTTAAATCCCAGATACGCCGCGGCAAGTTCTTCGCCGATTGCTCCTGCGACCAGCGGCAAAATCAAATCCGCTTCGGGTTCGGAAGCGATGATCTCATTGACGTAGGCCCATGTGCGCGGCGTAGCGAACGAACGGTTCTCGTTTTTCGTATCGAAGGTGAACAAAGCATCGGGACGGTGGGCGATGAATGCGACGATGGAGGGATCGATCTGCGATCCGATCGCCCAGCTACGCCAGTCCTCGACGCTCGCTTCCATCTCCAGATGGACAAATCGATTTGCCAGCGGCGACGCCATCCGAAAGACGACTCCTCGGTCGCTTTCACGGTTTCCCGCCGCGACGATAGCCCATCCGTCCGGAAGACGGTACTCACCGATTTTACGATCCAGAATCAGCTGATAAGCCGAGGCCTGTACCATCGGTGCAGCGGTGTTGAGCTCATCGAGAAACAAAATCCCCTCGCTCTGATCGGCATTCGGCAAAAACGACGGCGGCGCCCAGATCGCCTCGTGATTTTCCGCATTGAAAAACGGTATCCCGCGCAAATCGGTCGGATCGAGCAGCGAAAGACGCAAATCGATAAACGCGATGTTTTTTTCCTTCGCGATCTGTGCGACGATCGAGGATTTTCCAATCCCGGGAGGACCCCATAAAAATACGGGAACTTTTCGTTCGCAAAGATGGGCTAATGAACGTTTGGCGCTTTGGGGATTCATCGTTATCCTTTGTCATGGTTGTCCCCCCGTATGCATTTTTGATGCACGCTTTTTCGACACCGTTTGTTTACTATACCGAACCTGCTTATTGCTATACTTTGAAGACACAAAGCAAGGAGGACTCAATGAAGGGGACGATATTACACTTCAGCGAAGGGGAGGGAATCATTTTAGGCGAAGACGGGTTGCGCTACCGATTTGGGGAAGAGGATGTGAAAAACGCCCTTCTCAAAAACGGGGCGAAGGTCGATTTTATCCCCGAAGAATCCTCGGCAAAAGAGATATACACCCTCGAAAGCGAACCTCAAGCCAATCCGGCCAATCTCCAGAATGAACCTTCGGAACTTAAGACGGGAGCGTTTATTGCGGCGTTCGGAGCGTTCCTCTCGCTCTTTAGTACCGCGTCCTCCCTGCTGGGAGTTACGGGGTTTGCACTGGAACTTTACGGAGTCTATCGGCTGGCACTGTATAAAGGGGAAATGAGCTTTTTTTGGTACAAGGTCAAGGCATTCGTCGCCGGTATCGCCGCCATCGGATTGCTTACAAGTGCATGGATCGGAAGTTTCGGTTTTTTCTTCGCCGGATTTACGGGGATGGGCATAGGGACGCTGATGATGCTTATGCTCGCCGCCGCAGCGGGCATTTATTCGGTCATTGCGATGTTCAGCGCCCTCAACGGTATCGCACAGACGTATGACGCTCCGATGTTCACCGTGGCAGCCTGGCTCTATCTGATCAGCCTTGCGACGATGATTTTAGGGATCGGTTTTTTACTGATGGGGGTCTATTCGATCCTCCTCATCATCGCGTATCTCTCGATCAAAGAGCAGTGATTTTTTAAGATTTGTATGTTACTGTACGCTATTTCAAGAACGAGGTTATAGATGTTTTTGCACAAACAGATCGATGCGATTGAAGCTGCTCCCCAAAAAGCGGGCAAAGGAGTCAGTATGAAAATGCTCCTCTCTCCGGAGGAGTCTCCCAACTTCGCGATGCGTAATTTCACCATCGATGCGGGAGGGCATATGCCCCTGCACACCAACACGGTTGAACACGAACAATACGTCATCAGCGGACGCGCGAAAGTAGTGATCGGAGACCGAACCATCGAAGCGGGAGCGGGAGACGTCCTTTTGATCCCGGCAGGAGTTCCCCACAGCTACGAAACGCTCGGCAACGAAGCCTACAGTTTTCTCTGCCTCGTCCCGAAAGCGCAAGACTGCATCAATGTCATCAGTTGCTAAATCCTGACTAACGTTCTATTTTCACTTCCTGGGAACACTTGATATGTTGTTTCCCGATCAGTCAAAAGATTGTACGTCGTTGAACTGATCGAATCAACATATTTCCACTGTGCTTCTGCCTTCTCTGCAGTAAATGTAACGACTAAAAATCCTCGGTTGTTCAAATTAGCATATTCCAAATCATCGACCAAGATTGTCAATGCTGCTTCAAGTTGCTGTGCCATACCCGTCGATGTAATAGCAAGGTATTCTTCCATTCCCGGTGAAGAAACTGATGAAGTCGCAAATTCTACCCCGATTTGATTACCACTACTATCTTTAAGATTACTTGCCCATCCATTATGAGTATCCCCGGCTAAAACTACTAAATTTTTGTCCAACCCTCGTACAGATGCATAAATAACTTCACGCTCATAATAATAACCGTCCCATGCATCAAGATTATAAGGTAGCACCGTATTCACGCGTGCCGCTTCTTCCGACGTTACTGTCGGGTCTCCCATCGATATTCGTACTTTAATCTGGGTCAATTCTGTAATTGATGTATTAACGGCACTCATTGCAGCTGCTTTTTCTGCATCTGATGCACTATCACTTTGAAGTACGGCGACTGAGCCCAATATTTCTGCAGGAAGATTCATTTTTCCCATCAAAACCTGCTGACCGATAACCTGCCAAGTCGCACTGGATGTAGCCAATGTACCTTGAAGCCATGCAAGCTCTTCACTGCCTATCATTGATCGAGCAGGAGAAGTCAAATCAGCTACAAATGCCGCTGAATCAAATGCAGGAGTATAATAATCTGAATAATTCAGTTGCTTATCACGACCACACAAACGTGTTTCAAGCATATGTAAAGATACCAATCCTCCAAAATCAAAAGTTCGATAGATTTTTTTTATCTCAGAAACCGGACGGATCGGTATCCATTCAAAATATGCCTGAAGTGCTGCAGCCACACGATCATCATAAGAACCTTCTGTCACATCGTGATTTTCAGCACCCGATTTATAAGCATCATTTGCGATTTCATGATCATCCCATACTGCAATCATCGGACAAGCGGCATGTATAGCCTGCATCCCGGAATCAGTATGATAAAGTGCATAACGTTTACGATAATCGTTAAGCGTGATACATTCGGTATTATTATCCGATGGAAGCGCACGTCCGATCGATATTGCATCTTCAGTCCCATATGCCGGAACTTTTGCAGTGAAATCATCATTGACGTACATTCCATATTCATAAATGTAATCTCCAATATGGAGCGTGACATCCAAATCATCAATTGTTGCAGCAGCACTAAACACATTAAAATATCCCTTAGGATAATTAGAACATGAAAATACTGCCATTTTAACTTGATCCGGAGAGGCGGTCGGCAGTGTTTTTGCCTTCCCTGTCACTGAGTAGGTTTTTCCAACCCAAAAACGATAATAATATTGTGTATACGGTAAAAGATTTTGAACATCGATTTTTACCGTATAGTCTTGGGAGGAATTGGCTGTTGCCGTACCACTATTCGTAATATGTGAAAAAGCTGCATCCGTAGCAACTTGATAAGATACTCTTACAGAAGAAATACTACTCTCTTCCGGTGTAATCCGTGTCCATATAATAACGCGATCGCTGAGGGGATCCCCACTCGCGACACCGTGATTGAACGCGACATTGATATCTCCATCATCATTACAACCCGATAAACCTGTCGAAACGACCAAGGTACACGCTGCCATAGCAGAAACTTTTAAAAATTCGCGCCGGGTAAAATACATGGGATTCCTTTTCAATAAAATCTCTGTATTTATAATCAATCTGTATTACAAGATAGACACACCTTTTAAGACCTCGTCCCGAAAGCGCAAGACTGCATCGAGATCATGGCCTGCTAGCTTTTGCGAAATCCGAATAGCTCCAGCGAGCTTTTTGTTGCGCGGGCGATGATGCTCTGCTCGGGGCGAAACATCGCGTCCGAAATCACTTTGACCGTACTGAATATCTCGTCGAACCCGTGATCGGGATAGCTGCTTTGCAATACGATACGATCCATACTCAGAGCGCTTAACGTTTCGGTATCGAACGAACCGATCGTCCCTGCACCCAAAGAGACATAAAAGTTTTCCAGAGCATTGTTCGCAGACGTCGCATTGAGGATAATTCCGCGTGCATCCTTCAAGGCTATGACAATGGAATCGTTCAGGAAAGATTGATCGACGATAAGCGGTTTGGTCGTATCGGGAAGAGAGGCGACGTCTTCATCGCTAGAAATCGAAAAGGCGACACAGTTCTCATCCGCTTCGCCGCGAAGATGAAGCGGCAGCGAATAAAACAGGCTTTCGTATTCGGAAGCGTTTTGCTGCGCTTCGGCAATTTCCGACGCATTTTTCGGATGGAGGATAAACATCTGTACCATCGTATCTTCGATAATATCATCCAGATTATCGAAAAAATCCTCATCGGTTCGGCTCAAATTGACATCAATTGTCATACATTCCCTTTGGCGTAATATCCGCCAAAATATGCAAATACGGTTCTATTAGTTGTTGGTTCCGCGAATGACGCGGGTTACACCATCGGTTGCGTCGTTGACACCCGAATTAAACTCTTTTGCCGTGCATCCGCTTATCATCAAAATTGCCATCATGCCTACCAATACCAAACGGATCATATATTCTCCTAAATTTATAAATAGATGTGCCATTATAACGCGTTTGCCGTTCACATTGGATATCATTGCGCTATGAAAAAACAGATCCTTTTTGACAACGACGGCGTCCTCGTCGATACCGAACACTGGTACTATACCGCCAGCGCCGAAGTGTTAGCGTCGTATGGCTACACCCTCACCCCCGAGCGCTACCGCGACATTATGATCGCAGGAGAAAGTGCCTTTTTGATCGCCGAAGAGACGGGAGTCCCCATCACAGAAACCGACCGATGGCGCGCAAAACGCAACGAACGCTATCAGTACTATCTCCGCACCGAAGAGATCGCTATCCCCGGTGTGCGGGAAGTACTTGAGCAACTCTCTGGGCGCTACCGCATGGGGATCGTCACCTCGGCGCTGCGATGCGATTTCGAACTCATCCATGCCGCGCGCGGGATAACCGACTATATGGATTTCGTCCTCTGCAACGGCGAATACCCCCGTGCCAAGCCCTACCCCGATCCCTATCTGCTGGGGTTAGAGCGTATGGGGGGAGAGAAGCATGAGACGATCGTCGTGGAGGATTCGGAGCGGGGACTGCGCTCCGCCGTTGCGGCGGGGATCGAGTGCGTCATCGTCCACAACCGCTTTACCGAAAACCACGATTTCAGCACGGCAACCCATCGGATCAAAACGCTCGATGAACTCATAACACTACTAAACTAAGGAGATACAATGGACGGCAAAGAACGAAAAAATATCATGTCGGGGAAACGGGTGAGTATCGTCCTCAAAGAGGATCAGAGAACGGGGAAACTGACCGAGGGGATCGTCCGCGACATCCTCACCAAATCGCCGAATCATCCGCACGGGATCAAAGTGAGGTTAATGAGCGGGGAAGTGGGACGGGTCAAAGAGGTGTTCTAAGAGCAGAAATTTTTGATCGTCTCGTAAAGCTCTTGTGTTTTAACAATATGGATTCTGATTTGTTCTTTTGATGGGGAATAAATGATCGGCATCGGATAGCGTGATGCGATATAAAAGCCGTTTAACTTTGTCATCGTCTCCACATACTCATCAAAACTCAACACACTATCGGCTTGCGCCAACAGCTCAACCAGATCATGCACTTTGGTAATTTTTTGATTGTTATATGCCAAAACAGCTTTCAGAGATTTTTCACACGCCTGCTGTAATGAAAAACCGATCTTGTCGGTATAAAAATCGTGCTTGTCTAAAAGCTGTGCCTCTTCCAAATCTTTGAGGGCAAAAGAGAGCCAATCTTTCGCCGCTGTGACATTAGCCATACATCACCTTGGCATTCCGATATAGTTCATTAAATGCAGGGTCGTTTGTCGCCAACTTCTCAGACAGTGCCGCTGGAGTGACATAGATGATGTCGAGAGGAATACGGATATTTTGCCGATGCAGTTCACGGCGCACCTGTACGTCTTCATCTTCGCAATGATCGGTCACGACGAGAAAATCGAGATCGCTTTCCTCACTCATTGTTCCCGTCGCACCGCTGCCGAACAAAAGGAGCTTGTGAGGCTGTGCGATACGGATAATCGTATCGCTGATTTTCATAATATCGTTTTCACTCATACGCGCCCTCTCTTTTGTTCATTTTGGTAAATTATAGCACATTCGCAATAGATGGTTGATGAGCGGGGAAGTGGGACGAGTTAAAGAGGTGTTTTGAGTATATCTATCTATGTGAATACATATAAAACATTGCGCCATAAAATAACAATGTTGCGCAAAAAATTAAAAACACAAATAATGCCATTTTCGCTAAAACACAACTAATACATTTTTCACGTGTTTTAAGAACAAAACATTTTTTGGATAGCCATGCGATAATACCAAGCTGAAAAAATATCCCAATCGCTAATCCAAATAGATAAATATTCCCACTCCCAAAAAGATAGACAAACCCCTTACTTACAATCCAAGCACCCGGCAAAAATGGAAATGTTATTATATTTCCTATAGAAGCAATCGCACCACCAATCAAATATGTAATGGGAAATATAAAAGAGTAAACTAATGCCCATATAACAATTTTTTTTGGTATTCCCATCCAATTAATGTTGTCTAGTATGTACATTTTCAACTCTTTCTGAACTATCCAAATGAATTATAAGACTATTATAATCAGCCATACTGCAAAAACCCAAGGAATAATCCATCTCATATTTCATATCATTCAGAGATATTCTGTCTGGTTCTCCTAATAGATTGATTACTTCTTGCTTCGTCATATCTTGAGTAATCAATCGATTACTCAAATCATTTGCTAATGCACCTCTGTAACATGTACAATCAACTTCATTCGATACTTTCTGAAACCAAATTTTTGGATCAAACCGTTCTATTCCCTGATAGCCGATAATCATCATATAATTTACTATCGAAATAAAAAAAATATAAACTATATAACCAAACTTCAAATCAAACCTTAAAATGTTTTTTGTTAAATAATAGCATTTTTTGATTATTGTACAGATAAAGTTGTAATATTTACCGCTTTCCCCTTACTATTCCCCTTCACATACTCCACTATCATCCCATGAAACCGCGCAAACGCGGCGGGAAGCTGAACGGTATCGAAATAGCCTCTCACCCCCGCTTCACACCACTCCTGCAACTCATCATAACTCTCGAACTCATACCCGAACGCGTTTAAGAGCCGTGCCGTATACGCATCGACGACCATAGCGGGACGGGCGCAGGCGTAGCAGAGGATAGAGTCCGCCGTCTCGGGGCCGACCCCTTTTTGAGACAACAGCCAGTCGCGGTCGGTACTCAGCGCAAAGGTCTCGAAATCGCCGAACTCGTCGATCATATTGCGTGAAAGGCGGATGAGATTGGAGGCTTTCGCTTTGAACAGCCCGCTCGGACGGATCAGCTCCATAAGGGTTTCGGGATGCGTTTGCGCGAGGAGATCGGGGGCTAAAATCTCGGCATTTCGGAGATTGTCCAGAGAGATTTGAACCCGCTCCCACTGGGTATTTTGGGTCAGTACAGCCCCGACGACGACCTCAAACGTGCCATACGCTGGCCACCACAGCGGCGGAGAGTTCTCTAAAAGTTTCAGTTTTTCAAGTGCGCTGAAAAGTTCCCAAGAGTCCTGCAACTCCATCCACTATTCCTCTACCCACGCATCGGTGCGAAACACCCGCCCGTCATCGAAGATTTTGAGCTTGAAGGCGTCGATGCATCTCCCCTCTTCGAGGCTCATCACGGCGATCTGGAGAATCTTGCGGCATTTCTCGGGGACTTCGAACCGTCCCGCAACCCCCGTCAAAAAACGATCCAGCGGCACTTTGGCATCCATTCCGATGACGTTGTCACGGCATCCGCTGAGACCGATATCGGTGAGGTATGCCGTGCCGCCGACGATCTGGAAATCGTCGCTTCCCACATGGGTGTGGGTTCCGATGATTCCGCTCACTTCCCCCGCGAGGAGCATCAGCATACCGCGTTTCTCGCTGGAGGCTTCGGCATGAAAATCGAGGAAGATATGATTGATTCCCTCGCTTTTTAGGTGTGCTACCGTGTCACGGGCGCAGCGGAAAGCATTATCGACGTAGGGCATCCCGTAATGACCCATGATGTTGAGGACGGCGAGTTTCTCCCCCGCCACGTCGAAGATACGGCATCCCGTCCCTTTGACCCCTTCAGGGTAGTTGTGGGGACGGAGCATCGGGAGGGATTCGAGCAGCGGCTCGATCTCTTTTTTGTCCCACGTATGGTTTCCCCCGCTCATGCAGTCGATACCCATCCCCAAAAGCTCCTGGGCGTTCTTTTGCGTCACGCCGAATCCATGCGAAGCGTTCTCGTAGTTTGCGATGACAAAATCGATCCCGTGTTCGCGCCGCAATCGCTTCAAATGTTCTTGGATCATCATCCGTCCCGGACGTCCGACGATATCTCCGATAAACGCTATTTTCACTCTTTCTCCTCCATGAGTTCCTTTCTCAATTCTCTATTCCCCTGACGAAAATTTTTGCTGTCACCGTATTCAAAAAAGTTTTGGTAGCGCGAATGGATCGATTTCATCCGCTTCGCATGGCGGATCGGGCACCAATACTGTTCCGTCCGTGCCGCGATCTCGGAAATGTACCCCATCAGACCGTTAAAGTAACTGCAATAGAGACAGTTGAGCTTTTCGATACTGTTAAGATACCCCAGCATGTGGCGATCGATGATAATGTAGTCTTGCCGTTTGACTTTTGCTATCTTATAGATAGGAAAACAGATCCATTGATAAAGGGTCACAAACAAATCCAAAATTACGGCAGGAAATAAAACGACCCAGATCACCGGAGCGCTCAGCAAATGCAATATCGGAGTCGTCACTAAATAGCGAAACAGATTCTCCCGGTCGTGACGGTACGAAGCGAGCAGTTCTTCGCGCTTTTTCGTGATTTCGCAGGTAAAGCGTTCGTATTCTTGATGAAGCTCGGTTTCGAGTTCCGATTCGAGCGCTTTGATCCGGGCTACAAGCTCGTCGATCTTTTGATGTTCCATCGTGAGCCTTTATGCATAAATTTATGACCCGTTGCATTGAGTGTAACTATACTATAATTGCACATGCAATCGCTTAAATATCTCATTCACTATCCCGAAGAGACGAGAAATCAGGTCTCAGCCCTCATCCGCGAAGGTCGATTGGGAGGGTATCTTCTGAAAAAATATCCTGATACCCACCCTTACACCACCGATAAAGCGCTGTATGACTATACGATTGAGCTAAAAAACGCTCACCTGCGCAACTCCGTGCCAATTTCCAAAATCCTCTACGATACGAAAATCCGCGATCTCCAATCGGCGCTGGGAACCCATACCTTCGTCTCGCGGGTACAGGGGGGAAAACTCAAAGCCAAAAACGAGATACGGATCGCGAATCTGTTTAAAAAATCGCCCGAGCCGTTTTTGCGAATGATCGTCGCTCATGAACTCGCCCATCTGCGTGAAAAAGAGCACAACAAAGCGTTTTACAAACTCTGTACCCACATCGAACCCGCCTATCATCAGCTCGAGTTTGAGGTGAGGCTCTATCTCACCTATCTGGAGACTGCCCGAGGAACCGATCCCCTTTGGGGACACTGAGCACCTCTTAGCCCAGAGTCAATTCGACCAGAACCTCGTAATGGGCGGTGTGGGGAAACATATCAAAAATCTGTACCCGATTGAGACGGTAGGCGCCCAGCATCTCGATATCTTTTGTCAGAGTAAGGGCGTTACAGCTTGAATAGAGGATGCGCGGAGGACGGATTTTATCGATCCATTTGCAAATCTGTTCTCCCAAACCTCTGCGGGGAGGGTTGACGATCAGGACATCCGGCTTCTCCCCCGCATTCGCACTGAAACTCGCCGCATCGAGCGATTCGAAACGGATATTTTGCAGTTCGATCTGTGCCGCCGAATCGCGTGCACACGCTATCGATTCGCTCTCGATCTCGATCCCGACGATCTCCCGATCGGGCGCGGCACAATGCAGTGCAAATCCACCCACGCCGCAAAACAGATCCCAAAGCCGTTTAGGTTTGCTCTCATCCGCCCATTCAGACGCACTGCGATAGAGTTTCGCGGCGACGTCGGGATTGGTCTGAAAAAAACTTTTGGGACGGATATAGAGGGGTATCCCGTTCAGTCTCTCTTCCAGCCGCCGTTCTTCAGTAAAGAATATCTCTTCGTCTCCCTCCATGATCGCCATATGGACCGGCTGGATATTGGCGGTGACGACTTTCAGTTCGGGCGAGAGTTCTAACAGCTTTGCCAAATCATTTTGCAACCTCGGAACGATTCCGTGGGAGCGGAGAACAAAGCGAAGCATCATCGAACCGTTACTCGTACTGCGGGTGAGCAAAACGTATTTGAGTTCCCCTTTTCGTTTTTTCACATCGTAGGCTTTAATCCCCAAATCTCTCAGCCACTGCTGGATGTTTTCCAAAGCCCGCTGCATGGAGAGATCGTACAGAGGACATTCGATCAGGCTGCTCTCCTCCGAAATTCCCAAAACGACCCCCTCTCGCGTCGGGGTAGCGACCATTTTAGCCTTATTTCGGAACCCTTTGAGCTGGCTGGGAACCGGTTTGAGCCATTCAAGAGGCTTAAAAGGGTCCAACAGAGTATGCAGATGATCCTCTTTTTGCTTGATTTGTTCGCCGTAGTGAAAATCGATCCAGGAGCACGATCGGCAGACATGGGTGTCGAAATAGGAACAAAAACTCACTAGAGCACCTTCGGTTTGGCATTACGGAGATAATGGAGCACCGCCGCAATCAAATCGTCATCGTCTTTGCTGCTGCTTTGCAATGTCTCTTTCGAGCCGTTTTGATATTCGATCGTGATGTTTTGGTTGTAATTGCTTACCATTTTAATTTTTTTCTCGATACAGAGGAGTTTGATTACCATGATCTCGAAAAACTGTTTCGTCGGCATATCGGGTTTTCCGAAACGATCGCCTACCTCTTCTTCGATTTCGTAAATCTCGCTCGGCGTCTCGCAGTGGCTGAGACGGCGGTAGAGTTCCAGACGCAGACGGTCTTCACTGACCACCTCATCACTGATAAACGCACTGACGGTCAGTTTGATATCCACTTTCGCCCTTACGGCGGTGGATTGATTGGTGAGAATTTTGATCGCATCTTCCAACATCCGCAAATACAATGCATATCCGATGTTTTTGATATGTCCGCTTTGGGCATCCCCGACGAGATTTCCCCCGCCGCGAATTTCGAGGTCGTGATACGCCAGCATCGAACCGCTCCCCAAAAAGGAGTTGGATTCCAACGCGACAAGCCGCTTTTTCGCCTCTTCGGTGAGGTTATCTTTGTCATCCACGATAAAATAGGCATACCCCTCGATATGACCCCGTCCGACACGACCTCGCAGCTGATGCAGATCGGCCATTCCGAAACGATCCGCCCCGTCGATGATCATCGTATTGACCGTCGGCATATGAATGCCCGATTCGATGATCGAGGTCGCAAGCAGTACATCATACTGACGGTCGGCGAATTTGGCCAGTTCTTCTTCTGTTTGCGCAGCACTGATTTGGGAATGGAGGATCAAAATCCGCAGATCGGGGAGGATCGCTTTGAGTTCACCCGATTTGATCACCATCGAATCGATCGAGTTGTGGACGTAAAAGACCTGACCACCGCGGCGCAGCTCACGCAATATGACCTCTTTGATCAGTTTTTCATCGTAGTTTTTGACGAATGTACGGACCCCCAAACGCTCGCTCGGAGGGGTGAGGAGCTCGGACATCGTTTTGATCGAGCTAAGCGCCTGATTGAGACTGCGCGGGATCGGCGTCGCACTCATGCTGAGCAGATGGACGTTTTCATAGAGCGATTTGAGCTTCTCTTTTTGCTTCACCCCGAATTTGTGCTCTTCATCGATGATAACGATTCCAAGCTTCGCACAGCTTACCCCGAAGAGGGCGTGGGTCCCGACGACACAGTCGAGTTCCCCCGCTTCGAGTGCCCGAAGGGTCGCATTTTTCTCTTTAGTGCTGACGAAGCGATCAAGCTTCGCCACCCGGATTCCGAACGGTGCGAGACGGCTTTTGAGCGACTGGAAGTGCTGCGAACTGAGCAACGTCGTAGGGGCGACAAGGAGCGATTGGTATCCCCCTTTCGCGGCGGCAAAAATAGCATTCATCGCCACCTCCGTTTTCCCGAAACCGACATCCCCGCTAAGTAAGCGATCCATGATCTGACCCGATGCGAGATCGCGGATGATAGAATGAATAGCGTTGGTCTGATCGGGGGTATAGTCAAAGCCCGACTCGGCCTGAAACCGACACAATTCCCCCGCATCGACACTGATCACCGACGCTTTGATCAATGCCCGGCTCGCGGCGATCCCGACGATCTCCGAAGCGATCTCGAAGAGTCTGGCTTTGACCGACTCTTTGAGTTTGCCGAAGCTCCCTTTGCCCAAACGATCCAGAACCGGCAGCGAACCCGAAGCAATGTACCGGTCGATCGAATCAAGATTTTCCACCGGAAGGAGAAGCTTGTCATCCCCCATGTATTTAATGACGACAAGGTCTTTGATCCCGCCGAGGATCTCCGCCTGTTCAATCCCCTCGAATATCCCGACTCCGTACTCTTCGTGCACGACGTAATCGCCTACCTTCAGATCATCCAGCAAAATCGCCGTACGGCGGCGACGCCGTTTTTTCTCATGACGGTTCAGCGAAAAGATGATCTCATCGGGACCGATCAGATTTAATACAATCGGCGATGTTTTAAGAGTGAGCCCCTTGAGATCGAAAATCCCCGCCGCTTTAAGCTGCGTATCGCTTGCGGCGATAAGGGTA
>NZ_CALDDG010000031.1 GCF_937936435.1 uncultured Sulfuricurvum sp.
TCCCGAATCAGGGCGAAAAGCGGATGAATACGGCAAAGAGATACGAAAACTGGTTTATCAAGGATATTCGATTTTGTATCGGATTAATTTAGCTAAAGAGCGAGTAGAGATCGTGAATATTTTTCGAGAAAATCTACCTTGAGTAGAATATACAAATAGAGAGGTAATATGAGAGGATTGAAACAAATAATGGAAGTAAGGATGATGGCGCTATGATCGAACAATTTATCCGTGAGGTATTGGCCGAAGATGTGGGGCGTGGGGATTTGTACGCACGGGTATCTGATGCGGTGAGCGCCAGTGCGAAAATCATCGCTAAAAGCGACGGTGTCTTAGGCGGAGAAGAATATTTGCGAGTTTTGGCAGAGTTGGAAAACTTTGAAATCGTCTGGTATAAACATGATAGTGACACATTCACAAAAGGGGAGATTCTTATGGAGCTTTCCGGCGATTCTCATACCCTTTTAAAAATCGAGCGGACACTGCTCAATATGCTGCTGCATGCCAGCTCCATCGCGACATTGACCCGCCGCTATGTCGATCTCATCGCTCCGTACGGTACAAAACTCCTCGATACCCGAAAAACCCGGCCGCTCTTGCGCAATTTCGAAAAATACGCGACCCGTATCGGCGGGGCGACGAACCATCGGATGGGATTGGACGATGCCCTGATGCTCAAAGATACTCATCTCAAAACCATTGAGAATCTCGAAAGCTTTATGGAAGAAGCGCGTAAAAAAATCCCGTTTACTTCCAAAATCGAAATCGAGGCCGAAGATTTCGAGATGGCGGCTCACGCGATGCGTTGCGGTGCCGATATCGTGATGTGCGATAACATGAGCGTCGAACAGCTTTCTGAAGTGGTCAAATACAAATGGGAACACCACAGCGGTGTACTGCTCGAAGCAAGCGGAAATATCACCCTAGAAACGATCGAAGCGTATGCGCAGACCGGAGTCGATGCGATCAGTACGGGTGCATTGATCCATCAGGCCAACTGGATAGATATGTCGATGAAAATGGATTAAGAGCGGTATCGCGCTTTAACAATTCTAAACGTGTTATAAAAATTAGGGAGAAGGAGGGGGATTCATGGCTGATGATATGGAAAAAACCGAAGAACCCACCTCCAAGAAGCTTTCCGATGCCAGGGAAGAAGGAAACGTCGCCAAAAGTCAGGACATCGTGGGGGTCGTCGTACTTTTTGTAGCGATTTTGGCCTTGATGATGATGTTTAATTTTATCGCGGATCGAATGCTGAATCTGTCGCGGTATTATTTTTCGCTGCTTTCAACTCCATTACACAGAGATATGCTGATCGATATTGCGATCGTAACGTTTCGGGAAACGCTGATCATGGCGTTGCCGATAGCGATAATCGTTGCTATCGCCGGAGTCTCCGGAAACGTTGCCCAGATCGGTTTTAACTTTACAACCAAGCCGTTGACCCCTAATTTCGGAAAACTCAATCCGATCAAAGGACTTGCAAATCTGCTGACGATTGAAAAGATGCTTCAATCGATCAAAATTACCCTCAAGTCGCTTACGGCGATGAGTATCGGATTTATTTTCTTCTGGCATTACATCGAAGAGCTTCCAACCGTAGCGTTGATGAGTCTTCCAAACCAGATGATCTGGTTGCGAGACAAAGCGATTGTGCTTGCTTCAGTGATGCTCATTATTATCTTTATCTATGCAATTGTCGATTTGTTTTTGACTCGTAAGCAATATTTCGACAAACTGAAAATGTCGAAACAAGAGATCAAAGACGAGATGAAAAATATGGAAGGGGATCCTCACGTCAAAGCCAAAATTCGTCAAATACAATTTCAGGCGGCGCGTAAACGGATGATGGCCGCCGTCCCGACGGCAGATGTCGTAATTACGAACCCGACCCATTATGCGGTTGCAATTATGTATGACGAGACCAAGCATCATGCCCCGGTCGTAGTGGCCAAGGGGGTCGACAATATTGCCATCCAGATCAAGAAGATTGCGCGCGAAAACGGGGTACATATCGTTCAAAATCCTCCGCTGGCCCGATCGCTGTATAAAGAGGTCGATGTCGACCGTCCGATTCCCGATATGCTCTTTACGGCCGTGGCGGAAGTTTTGGCGTATGTGTACAAAATGGGTAAAAAGCGCAGAGGGCTTTCGTGATGGAGCGCTGGGTAAAACTTCTTGCGGATAAAAGAATCATCGCCGCAGTATTTTTAGCCATCATCATCATGTTGGGCGGTGTATTGTGGTATCTGGAGCAGAAAGTGACATCGCAAACTCTGGAGCGTTTAAGCGATCAGCTTTCGTTGGGATTAAACAATCAGCTGGAAAAAGAGCGTTCGCTTGCATTGCGTTACGCATTGATCCTTTCTCAAAATAGCGCGTTGAGCGAGGCGTTGGAACTGGAAGACGAAGATAAGGGGTTTAAAATTCTCTCAGAGGTGATGGAGTCGATCAAACTCCATACCGATTCGCTGATTCGTTCACAGGTTATCACTTCCGATTATGTCATTTTTGCCCGCAGTTGGGACAACTCGTATGCAGGTATGCCTTTGGATTTTCACCGTCCCGATCTGCTTTATTTTCAAAACCACAAAAATCCCCGTTCCGCTATCGAAGTAGGGCGGAAGCTGGGTATTAAGGCAACCGTTCCTGTTTATCATCAGGATAATATGATCGGTTTCGTCGAAGTGGTCTCTTTTTTTGAACCGACGCAGGAGTACTTTGACCGTCTGGGGATCGATATGTACATCTTGATGGATGACCGTTTTTACGATACGGCGGTTTTTATGCAGGATAATCCTGAAATCGGCAAAGAATATATATTGGCCAATACGAAATACACTCAAAGCGATTTGAAGTTGTTAGAAGGGATCGATTACAAAGCGCTTCGCCAAAGACGCGTCCTCTACAGCGGAGGGCGTTATTTGTTTTACGAACCGATGAAAAACGGGGAGGGGGAGACGATCGGTGCTTTCGTCTTTTCCCTCTCTCCGAAACAGATCAGCGCGTATGCCCACTCGGATGATGAAGATATTTCGTTTTTGATTCATCTTTCTCGAAATGAATTGTATGATGTTATGGTGAAAAAATCGTTGGATAATTCGCTTTTTCAAAGCGTATACGATAAAGACCTGCTGTATTTGAAAGATACGGTTTCTCCGGAAGACCGAGAGATGTACCTGCAAGAAGCCAGAGAACGGCTTAATGCGTATTCGAAAGAGGAACTGATCGGTATTATGCTCGGATATAAGGTCAACAAAGAGATAAAAGGGGAGATTCGATGAGAGTATTGCTGCTGGAAGATGAATACATGCTGCGGGTCAGCGTCACCGAATTTTTGGAAGATATGGGATATGAAGTGGTCGGCTTTTCAAACGGTGAAAAAGCGTTTGACGCTATTTATGAAACCCATTTCGACCTGTATCTTCTGGATGTCAATGTCCCGGGAATGAACGGGTTTGAATTACTGCGCACACTGCGTAAAGAGGGGAATAAAACTCCGGCGATTTTTCTCACGTCGATGGTCAATGTCAGCGATTTGCAGGAGGGATATAAATCAGGATGTTGCGATTATATACGCAAACCTTTCGATCTGACCGAATTGCAGATTCGGATTATGCATGCTCTTAAAAGTTTTTACCATGACGGTGAAAACAAGATCGATTTCGGCTCAGGTCTGATTTACGATACCGAAAATTTTACCCTCACGCACAACGGCGAAAATATCGCTTTGAGTAAAACGGAAAAAGAGATATTCTCGGTTTTACTCAAACATACGAATCAAGTGGTATCGGTAGAGATGTTTCAAGACGAGATTTGGGGAGAATACGTCGATCCGGCGAACATCCGGGTACAAATCAATAATCTGCGTAAAAAACTTCCGATCGATATCGTCCAAAACCGACGCGGGCTAGGATACCTCATTGAACGATAAATTTTATGCGTTGAAAAATGCATTCATTTATACGATGCTCGTTGCCGTTTTATTATTGGCACCGACCTATCTGTATGTCGCCTACATGAAATATGTATATGAAATCCAATACGAGTTCAAACTCAAACGCCAATCGCATCTGATTCTCCGCTCGATGGAAGAATTTGATCCCAAAGAGACCGGCAAATTCGATTATCCCCGTTTCCGGTCGTTTCAGTCAGGATTGTACGACGAACATTTCAAACCGATATTTACTCTCATATCCTCGCCTCCGTTAATCCAAAAGGCAGGTTACCATCTCGAAAAAAGGGGCGCTTATTTAATCGTGGCCTTACCTGAACGGCGTTATTTCGACGCCACCTATTTAGTGGTTCGCGGGAATATTTCGTATGCACAGATATATCAGGACGTCGTCATTATGCTTCTTGGGGTTGCAGCACTGATTTTTGTCCTCTCCCTCTTTTTTCTCGATCGGTTTGCCCTTCCGTTTCAACGGGTCAATAAGCGGCTCGATCAGTTTATCAAAGATTCGATGCATGAGATCAACACGCCGCTCTCCATCATCAACGTCAATATCGATCTCTACAACCGCTCAAATCCTGCCAATAAATATCTTCAGCGAATTAAAGCGGCGACGAAAACATTGGCGACTCTCTATAACGATATGGATTATCTGATTAAAAACGAGCGTTTGTCATTTGAATACGAAGAGATCAATCTGAGTCAGTATCTCCAGGATCGGATCGATTATTTCTCGGAAGTTGCGGCACTGAAAAACATTACGATCGTTCCTCAGATCGAGGAAGGGGTTGTAATTGTGTTCAATCCGACGCAATTGCAGCGGATTATTGATAATAATCTCTCCAATGCGATCAAATACTCCTATGAAGAGGGGAGAATCGATATCACTCTCGAAAAAGCGGAAGGCCGATGCATTATGAGTTTTGCCGATCAAGGGGTCGGTATCGAAGACGTCAACCGGATTTTTGAGCGCTATTATCGTGAGAACCGCGATAAGGGGGGATTCGGTATCGGGCTCAATATCGTCAAATCGATTATCGATAAAGCGGGAATCGAACTTAGAATCGATTCGGTATTCGGTAAAGGGAGCACTTTTGCCTATAGTTTTCAACCTCCGATTCTTCGTCTCTGATTTTTTCTCTTTTTTTACATTAATTTTACATTCCTCCTTTACAATGGTGATTGAATATTTGAACAAGGAGAGCCAATGCGAATAGCAATAATACTTGGGATCGCTTCTATGCTGGGAGCCGCTGATCTTTCATCGGTCATTGAGAGTCCCGATGCGACGGCCATTCTGAAAAAAGATGCCCTGCCTGCACCGGCACATTACACAATGCCGGAAGGGTGTATTACAGAAGATGCCGCTGCGATTGCACGCGGAAAATATATTTTCCATAACCTAAACGGAAAAGATGCCAAAGAACCTGCTCCGGAAGGGTTGGTCAAAATCCTCCAGAACGGAAAAGAGAAACAATTCGGCAACTGTGTCGCCTGTCACAATTTCGGAGGGGCGAAAGGGTATGGAAACATC
>NZ_CALDDG010000032.1 GCF_937936435.1 uncultured Sulfuricurvum sp.
GACCACCGAGATCTACACTCTTTCCCTACACGACGCTCTTCCGATCTGGATCGTTGATATGCGATTTTTCGAGCAATGCCGTCATCTTCATGAGATTTTGCTGATAGGCGTATACTTTGATCGCCTCTTCTGCCGCAGAAGCGTCCCCGAAAGCGTCGAATGTTTGTTCATACATTGCCGCCGCATCGTCGAATTTACCCTGATCGGCATAAAAACTCGCAAGACGTTTCCCTATTTTCGTACTGTTTCCCTGTGCCGTAATATGCTCTTTTAAAAAGGTGATCGCTTCCTCTTTTTCGCCGAGCTGCGTATAGCGGATCAGTGCGATCCGCTCAGCCGTCGATTCGTCGAACGTGAGAGCATACGCTTTTTCGAGAGCATTTTCCGCCCCTCTGTAGTCGCTCAGTTTTAAACGCGAATCGGCATAAAGCTGATAATCGGGAGCTTCTTTCGTCGTTTCGCTTAATACCAGCGCTTTTTGCGACCCTTCGGCGAATTGCCCCGATTTGAGCAACGTAATGATCTCAAATCGTTTCAACGTTTTATCATCGGGAGACTCTTTGAGCGCATCGGCTGTCATCTGCCCCAATTGCTTCGTATCGTTTGATTGTTCCAGCATCCGCAGTGCCTGATAAAGATACTCTTTTTTCTTCGTTTGTTTGTACAGCTCGGCGAAAAAAGCCGATGATTGATGGTATTTCTGACGCATTTGCGCATCCAGCGCAAACAGGGAATAAGCATCTTCGCTTATTTTCGAATGGGTTGCAGGTTTAGCCGCTGCGACAGCTACAGAAGCAATAAACAGACATAGATAAATTAATTTAATCATGGATAATCCCCGGACATTCAGCTTTGAGTTCGTCGATACGGTGCCGGAAATAGTCCCAAAACGGAAAGGTCCGACACTGTAACGGACGTGCCGTGTAGATACTACACCCGTTTAGTGAACGATCGAAAAACACACAATTGTACGAGCCGTTTACCTTTTTCTCTTTGAGCGAGTAGCGGTAGAGTTCTTTACGTAAATAGGTACGGCGAAACTCCCCCTCTTCCATCTCTAAGAGCTTTGCAATCGCCGCGATTTCAGTCACGGAGACAAAAATATTGCCGCTCTCTCCGGTACAGCAGTTTCCCCCGCATTTTGCACACGCGGAGGGGTCGAATGCGTAAGAGAATCCTTCTTGAGTCATATACTCGGACATTTGATACTGTGCACCTTTGCTTTGTCATAAATCGCCTGTACGGCAGGAGTATAGCCATCACCTGAAAACGTTATCAGCGGCGGAAGAACGTTCAACATCGTTTTGCTGTTTTTTTTCAGATGGAGCATCACCAATGTGCTGGGACGATCCTCTTTTGAATGGACGAATTGTACCTCAACGACTCTTAATCCTGCACGTTCGCACGCACTGAAAAGCTGGACGCTCTGACGCGCATCATAACAGATCGCCGCTTCGCCGCTCGATTTGAGAAGTTTGGACATTTTCACTATAAACGGCTCAATCGGTAAATGGACGTTATAGCGGGCCTGATGAAGGATCGGATTTTCCGAACGGGAGACATTTTCATGGTAAAACGGGGGGTTGGAGACGATCCAGTCATAGCTGCCGTGATTCCCCAATTCTAAAAAATCCCCCTCATGCAGGGTATAGCCGATTTTATTGATTGCGGCATTGCGGCGGGCAAATTCGGCGTATAACGGCTGTTTCTCGACCGATTCGAGGGTGATATTCGGAAAATCCCGCCCTATCAGCAATCCCACGATCCCGCTCCCCGCACCGACATCGAGCATTTTCCCTTTCGGCATCAGGCGAGAAATAAATCCGTACAGCAGTATCGAATCGCTGTTGTAACAATAGCCGCCCTCTGGCTGATAAAGGAGCATTTACGACTCTTTTCGTTATGATTTGGGCAATTATATCTCTCACTAGGTTTAACTATGATTATTATTCCTGCCCGTCTCGCCTCAACCCGTTTCCCAGAAAAAGTTTTAGCCGATATCGGCGGTCTGCCGATGGTGATCCGTACCGCCAAACGGGTCGAGTCAATCGACCGCGTCGTCGTCGCCTGCGACGATGAGAAAATCCTCGACATTTGCGCCGCACACGGCGTCGAAGCACGCCTCACCTCTACGACGCACAAAAGCGGAACCGACCGTATCAACGAATGCGCTCAGATCATCGACGTCCCCGACGATGAACTCATCATCAACGTCCAAGCCGATGAACCGTTCATCGAAACGGAAGTGCTCGAACTTCTGATCGAACGTCTCAACAC
>NZ_CALDDG010000033.1 GCF_937936435.1 uncultured Sulfuricurvum sp.
AGATTTCTTTCATACATTTAACTTCCAATCCAACCCCTGTTCCAACAACAAAAATTGTAATTGCAACCCATTATTTCACTTAATTAACAAGCAACTTTCTCTTTTAAAGAGCATTGTCTCATTGCACGCTGTTTGCTGATTTTTTTTATTTCTATGTCATATTAGATGACGAACATAATCACAAAAATGTCACTTAGAACGTTTCATATTTACACATATTACAAATATTGTTCTTTTATTGATATCGGACTAAATGTAAAGGCTTTTCTGATTTATATATTTTTGGCCTCCAAATAGCTTATTTTGACGCACAATCTCACTATATTATTTTAATTAGACCGTCGTATTATATATATGATCTCAATTATAACAAAAACGAATACAGTGATACTTTCGTGTTAAGTTACGATTAATTTTATCCCCCCTATAATAGTGATGTTTACGAATCGTTTACCGGTTCAATCAAAACTATCGAGGAGAGTTAATGAAACGTTCTATTAAAATTGCGGTAGCTGCCGCTGTTGCTTTAAGTGCTACATCTGCGTTTGCGACAAACGGTGATGCAATGATCGGTGTGGGTGCTAAAGCCGTCGGTATGGGCGGCGTCGGTATCGGTGTAAGCCATGGTGCGGAATCTGCTCTTACCAATCCGGCAATGATTACAAGCGTTACGGGAACAGAAGTTTCTTTCGGCGGTACTATTTTTATGCCTGATGTTAAAACGACCGTTGCGGGTAGTCTTGGTTCACCGGAAGGGGACAGTGATGCTGATTTATCTGTTATCCCTACTGTAGCAGTTGCGCAAAAAGCTACCGATAATTTCTACTGGGGTGTCGGTATGTACGGTGTCGCCGGAATGGGTACGGATTACCGCGGCACAGATACAAACTATAATATGATGACGAATCTTCAATTGATGCAGTTTGTTCTTCCTTTAGCATATAAAGCAAACGGATTTAGCTTTGCCGTAGCTCCTATCCTTCAATACGGTTCTTTAGATATAAATTATGACACAACTTATGCCGGTGGAACAAGAAGCTCTACTCAGGGTGTAGCACAAGATTTTGGATTGGGCTATACTGTTGGTGCCGCATATGAAGTAGACGGGCTCACGGTGGGTGCATCGTATAAGTCTGCAATCGATATGAATTATAACGGTCAAATTTCACAAGCCATGTCAGATTTTACTGGAGCTCCTGCAAGCATGTTTTCGGATGACCTAGAGCAACCGGCCGAAATGGGTGTCGGTATCTCTTACGTGTTCGGTGGAAACACTATCGCATTGGATTATAAAAAAATTAAATGGTCGGATGCAAAAGGGTATAAAGACTTCAAATGGGAAGATCAAAACGTCATTATGCTCGGTTATCAATATGCACAAGATAATTGGGCATTACGCGCAGGTTACAACCACGCGACTAGCCCTATTAAAGATCAAGGATATGCAGGAACATTGATCAATATCATGAATGAGTTAGGATTCCCTGCGATTATTGAAGATCACTATACAGTGGGTGGCAGCTATGCATTTACAAAAATGACATCATTGGATTTGGCGTATGTCTATTCTCCTGAAGTAACTGATGAATACGGCATTATGGTTCAAACAGGACCATTGCCTACGGATGTGACGCCATCAACTATTAAAACAAGCCATAGTCAACAAGCGGTTACTGTTCAACTTAACTTCAACTTCTAAGAGTTTTTCTTCTCTCCTCCCGGGAGAGATTCACAATCCATTCACCTTTAATAACGATAATAAGAGTTCAAAAAACGTTGAGCTGTCATTATCGTTTATTTGATTGTTTTGTGATACAATATAGCTTCCGCTGAAGAACATATCACAAAAATTGTAAGCGATATCACGAAGGAGAATCATATGTTTAACAGATTACTAATAGGTGCAGCTGCATTATCACTGGCGGCTACAATGGCATTCGGTGTACAAGGTGCGAAATTTTACATCGGTGACGGCGATAAAGAAAAAGTTTTTATGGACATGGTCAATAATAAGATCAGCACAATCGGATACGTATTGTCGGATCCGCATGAGCGCATTAACGATGCGTATAAAACAAAATGGGGAACGGAATATAAAGAAGAGAAAGGGGTAAAAGTTAAACACCCTGATTTCGATCCGACTTTTAAAGAGACGCTCGATAACCTCGGATTCTTTTCTATCACAAATGATAAAGTCGTCGGACCGTTGTTGATGAAAGAACCCGCACTCGGCGGATTTTCACCGTTTAATCTTCATATTTGGAAAAAAATGGGTGAAGATAAAACCTATGTAGGGCATGTTGATCCGGCTACAATGCTTGATATCGTCGGTGTCAAAGATGCCGATGTCCGCGCTAAATTCATCGCTTCTTTCATTCCATTGGATAAAATGGTCTCAGAAGAGATCGGAAGCAAAGTGCAAACAGTGGATTACAAAGCGTTGCCGGCAAAACCAATGATGACGTTTGAATTCCCGGTTGATCGTGCTGAGAGTTTGGATGCATTCATTAGTGATTTCCAAGGAAAATTTGAAGAAAAATTTGAAGCCAACCATTACATCATCGCCGGCTACAAAGACATTAAAGGTTCTATGACCGATAACAACGTCGAGTTTGGCCGTTTTGATGCGTATTGGGTCTATTCTCTATGCCATTTCCGATTTTCAGAAGGAATTTTTAATAACGGACGTCCTGATGCAGGTGCATTCGCGCCTTGTTCAATGTACATGTATGTAGAAAAAGGTTCAAACAAGTTGATGGTCGGTATGCCGCGTTTGGAAAACTGGATTGCGGTTATGGGTATCAAAGATCCTAAAATGGTCGATTCCATCCATAATTTGGATAAAGAGATCATCGGGATTATGACAGGTCTTGGAGGAAAAGAACTATGAAAAAAATCTATTCATTAATCGCTGCGGCGATAATGATCGCATTTTGCGGCTGTGCGGGTACAACGCCTGCTGCCGAAGCGGGTGTAGCGGTTGAAAAAGAGGTTGCAACGTATAAAATCGCAGCATACAGTGATGTCGAAGCGGCTAAATCAAAATTGACGGGTGCAGGGTTTGAAGTTGTCGGAACCTATAAAGGGGATAGCGGAACAACGGTTCTTTTCACAAATGCTGCTATGAAATCAATGGCTAATAAACCTAATCGGGGGCTTGCTGCCGTAGGCCGTTTGTTGGTTGATGATGAAAACAAACAAATCAGCATTGCAAATCCGATCTATTTCGGAAAAGCGTTCATGCAAAAAGAGTACAACCATGCCACAGCTGCAAGTGCGTTGGCATCTCTTGAAAAAGCGTTCGGACCTTTGAAAAATTCTACGGATAAATGGGAATTTGACGGATTAGCCGGATATCATTTTATGGTCGGAATGCCGTATTATGAGGACATGATGGTAGTTGCAGAAGGTTCGACCGCTGATTTGGTGGCGAAAGCGCAAAAAGCGAAAGGGACTACGGCCGTTGTGAAACTTGGAGATGACCGTTATGTAGCTTTTGTATCTCTCGATCGCCGTACAAACGGATTTGTGAAAAAAGTCGGTGCGCAGAATGGAGAAATTCTTCCATGGGCGGTATTGATTGAAGACGGGAAAGCAAAAGCGTTAAGCGCAAAATATTTTATTGCTATCAGTTATCCATTGCTTACGATGTCTGAATTCATGACGATTGCTACCGTTCCGGGTGCAGTTGAAAAAGATCTTCAAAAAGTTTTTAAATAAACTACCGAGTTTCCGCTTTTGTGCGGAAACCCTCCCTCTTTTATCTTCCTACGGTAAAGTTTGCCGATTTTAGCATTGCTTCGACGATATTCATATAATGTGCTTTTTGATTCGTATCTCCTAATACAACAGGCGGTTCCCCGTTGTCGGAGCCTTCGCGGATAGACATATCCAGAGGAATTTGACCCAGTAGCGGTATGTTATAGCGTTTAGAGAGACGTTCCCCGCCTCCGCTGCCGAAAATATCATAGCGGTGTCCCGTATCCGGAGCGATAAAATAGCTCATGTTTTCAACCAATCCAGCCATTGGTACATGGATATCCTGAAACATACGGATTGCTCGACTGACATCATCTGAGGCAACGAGCTGCGGTGTGGTTACAATGACACCTGCGGTTATCGGGAGTTCTTGAGCCATAGTTAACTGGATGTCTCCAGTTCCAGGAGGCATGTCGATGACGAGGAAATCGAGTTCTCCCCACGCTACATCTTCGAGAAACTGGATCAATGCCGATACGGCAACGGATGAACGCCATACAAGCGGTGTATCGGAGGTAGGAGTCGTTAGAGCGACACTCATGATTTTCAGACCGTAGTTTTCACTTGGAACAATCTTATTATCGTCATTCCATTTGATCTTTTCTAAATCGGTATTGGTGAGGCGCGGAACATTAGGGCCGTAAACGTCGGCATCTAATATACCGACCTTATACCCTTTTTGGGCGAGTGCGATAGCCAGATTAACACTGACGGTACTTTTCCCGACTCCCCCTTTTCCGCTGGTGACGGCGATAACGTTCCTAGCATAGGGAGCCCGATTGTTAGGGGTAGAACTGTTACCGTAATTGATATCTTTGGCTGCTGTATTCTTCTTGGTAATGTTGAGTGCGATGAAGTCGGTTGAAAATGTTGCTTCAATTGCTGCTTTTACGTTGAGATAAGAGTCATCACTGACGGTTAGCAGTTCAATATGAGCTATACTGTCAGAGACTTTCACTTCAGAGATCAGCTTTAGTTCACCGAGTGTCCGGTTGAGACCGGGATAGGGGAGTTTATGAAGTGCTTCGCTAAGCGTTTTAGAGTTCATAAGGATTTCCTCTACTCTCGCGAGCCAACAGAGCTTTCGTTCCGGCAGCTTTTTGGACAAGCTTTGAGAGACCTGCCCGTGCACCGGGGTATTCGAGGCTTAATCGATTGGACAGATTGATGCGTTCGTCGATCAGATTGTTCAGGGCTATTATGACTCCGTTGAACGTACCGATTTTATCCGATTCGTTTAAAAGGTCTTTTATTAACATTTCACGAGAATGCATTTGAAGATCGACGCCGTTTGCTTTTGCAACAGCAATAAAATCACCCGCACTGAGATAAAGACCGGAGAAAAAAGTGTTTAAAAAGTGGTTTTCCAACGTTAAAAACTTGCTACGTTCTTCATGGTGACGCTTTTTCATGCGCGTTCTCCCAGATTGACTTCGGCAGCTTTGCTGACATCCGGATCGGTGTCTTGCAGCAATAATGTGATAACTTCTTTCGGTGCGGCACGATTTTCGGCAAGGCGCATTCGAACCATTTTATCATTGTCATCGCAAAGGATTTTTAAGAGCTTTGCAGGTGTATTAGGATTTCCGGAGAGTCCGTCTCGGACAATTTTTTCATCGCTGAAGAACTTTTCTAAAACATCGCTTGGGGTTGACGGATTTGCGGCGACTAGAGCACGGACGAGGTTTATGGTGTCATTCGCGAGATGACGGAGAACCTCGACCGGTGTGTGCGGATTTTTGGCAACGGCCCATCGTGCCCCCATATCGACAGGATTTTGTGATATATCGATAAGCAATTCGACCATTATCGGACTGTATTCGCGGTCACGTTCATAGACAGAGGTACGCAGTGAGAGATTCATGGCGACCTGACCTACAATGAGTTTATCTGTTTTAAAAGCGTTATAGATAGTTTGTACGTCTTCAATAGGGAGGGTTTTGTCTTCTAAAGCTTCAATAAGTGCGGTAGTATCGGATTGTGCTATGGCAATTTGGATAGTCTCACTTTCCATATGCTTCCTTTTGTGTTGTGATATAAATTATCTGCCATACTATCAAAAAGTGATTAAATCCAAAGTATTAATAAACAATTATAAGGGGAAAAACAGAGAAGTCTTTATAAGAAAACGTAAAATAACGCACAATAATCTTATGTCTCTAAAATGTGATAATAATGTAACAATTCGTAATCCTCTTATGTAATGAAAATGTAATTTAACACTTATTAAGAGTCCTCCACCTATAATGGAAACGGTAATTCCATAAATTAAAGCACCGTTGTGTGTACATATTAGATAAAGGAGCACGGATGAACAGATGGTTAAAATCACTCTGTGTGGTTGCATCATTGTCAGCGTCATCAGTGATGGCAGCCGATGAGTATGCAAATAAGGATATCCTTATTTCGGCCGATGAAGCAGTCAAGCTGATTGGAAATCCAAAAGTAATGTTCGTATCGGGAGATAGTGAAGACATTTATAAGCTAGGGCATATTAAAGGGTCAGTGGAGATGTACGCTCACCATTTGCACCATTCAGATATTACGGGTGAGATGCATTGTGCACCTTTGTACCGTTGTGTCGATGATGCAGAAAAATACATCGGAGGCAAAGGGATCAGCAACGATATGATGATTATCGCGTATGATGACTATAAAGGTCCCAATGCGACAGGTGTTTATTCGTTCTTCAAAAGCTATGGGCACAAAAATGTAAAAGTTTTGAACGGAGGACGTGCCGCTATCATGGCGATTGATCCTGCTCAACAAGAATACAATGAAGTCAACTCTCAGCTAAAAGAGATCAAAAAAGGGCAAAAAGCAGACAAAGAAGCTCTTAAAAAAGAGGGTGCGGATACTGCTGCACTTACCGCGTCAATTGCAAAAGCCGATGCCGATATGAAAGTTTTGAAAGCAAAACTAGACGATATTGAAAAACGCCTTTTGGTTGTTAAAGGCGACGAAGTCGATAAAGCGAAAAAATATGTGATCGATCCTAAAAAACTTGATTTTACCGCTATCGCCGATAAAGTAGAAGTTAAACACGCTATGGATGATATCCTCAAAAACGGGAAAAACTCTAAATACGTCATTATTGATTCCCGCGGGATCGCTGAAATCATCGGTGAGCGTAAAATGGATAATGTAGCGCGCGGCGGACATATACCGGGGGCAACGTTTATCGAATGGAGCCGAATTTCAGATGCGGACAAAAAATTATCTTTTAAAGATGCGGATGAGTTAAAAAAAGTGTATGAATCGTACGGCGTAACTCCGGATAAAACGATTTATGCGTACTGTCAAGTAGGTGCAGGCCGCGGGTCTGAGCATATTACAGCGCTTCAGTTGCTTGGATATCCCCATGTTAAAGTTTTCACAGGAAGCTGGGATGTTTGGGGTAACGACATGAACCTTCCGATTAAACGATAAGGCAGAAATATGACAAAAGTAATGAACAATAATCGTCGTGACTTCCTGAAAGTATCAGGGATGACGGCAGCGTTAGTGGCTTCACAAGGCTCACTTTTCGCAAAAACCAATGTAATGTCTGTTGAGAACGGTAAAGAGAACTATCCGAATACCAACTATTCCGAAGATATGTATCGCAACGAATTTGCATTCACGTACGGTAAAAAAGAAGAACACGGTTTTGCATACCACTGTGTTAACTGCCAAGGGAACTGTGCATGGGAAGTTTGGTCACATAACGGCGTAATTACCCGTGAAAACCAATCTGCCCGTTATCCGATTATCAATGCTAAAATCCCTGACTTTAATCCTCGCGGATGTAATAAAGGGGTTCAGCACTCACAAGTGATGTACCAAAAAGACCGTATCCTCTATCCGATGCAGCGTGTCGGTGAGCGCGGAGAAGGTAAATGGAAACGCATCAGCTGGGATGAAGCGGCTGAAATCGTATGTCAAAACATTTTCGATTGTATGACCGATCCTGAACGCGGTCCGGATAAATTGATGGTACACGCGGGTACCGGTCTTTTGACCGAAGGTCGTCGTGGTGCTCCGCTTCGTTTCTCGACTCAGCTCGGTGCGATCCGTATTTATCCGTCATCATACCTCGGGGATATGTTCTCGGGTGCGGCGATTGCATACGGTGAAGGTAACGTCGGTTGTACATGGGATTTCATGTATAACGTCGATACTGCGGTTATGTGGGGTGGGAATCCATCCGTTTCACGTATCCCTGATGCTCACTTCGTATGGGAAGGGAAATATAACGGAGCAAAAGTCATCGTTATTACCCCTGAGTTCAATGCGACCGCTAAATCAGCGGATCTTTGGATTCCGGTAAAAGCGGGTGCGGATAATATTCTTGCAATGAGCGTTATTAACGTTATCCTCAACGAAAAACTTTACAAACCTGAATTCATGAAAATTTTCACCGACCTTCCTTTCTTGGTCGATGTGAAAACACAAAAAATGCTTCGCCGTTCCGATATGGAACATGCAGCGAATGAAGAAGATCACCATAAATTCGAAGAGCAATTCTACGGTATGAACAAAGCGACCGGTAAAGTCGCATTGATGCCGGGAACGGAAGGAAGCTCTACAAAATCTCTCCGTTTGGATGAATTCGGTATCGATCCTGAACTAGAAGGTACCTGGACGATTACGGATGTAGAAGGGCATAAACGCGAAGTTACGACGGTTTTTGAAATGTTGAAAAAATCGGCGGCTAAATTCGCTCCGGAAGCGACTAAAGATATTACAGGAGTACACCCGGATACGGTTCGTCAGCTTGCACGCGATATCGCATTGCCGAAAGTTGTTGAAATCACGACCGGGTTCTCGTTGAACAAATATTTCAACGGTGTCCTTTCAATCTGGAATATCGCCTCTATCTGCGGATTGACAGGTCGTATGGGACCATACGGCGGATTGAACACAGAGAATGAATTTACCCTTTCGGGTCTTGGCGCATTGTCAGGATTCAGCGGTAAATACAACGCACGTTTCGGTTCGGGATTCGTCGGTGAGTTCGTATTCGGTGACGGCTTGAAAACATTTGATGAATATTTCAGCGATGCAGACGTCAAACGTGCGCAAAACGGTATGACGAAAAAAGAATACATGGCTGTTGTTTCTGAAATGCTCGGACACGGCAAAAACAATACTGAGAATTTGGAATCTAAACACGGTAACCACAATAAACCGTGGTGGCAACCGGATTGTGCATTGATCGTTGCCGACTCTAAATTCCGCCGTAACAAAGGTTCTGAATACCGTAAAGCATTCTTGAGCAAAACAAAATTCTTCGGATATGTCGATTACCGTATGTCGGAAGCGGCACAATTCGCGGACGTATTGTTGCCGGCAAAATCGCACTATGAGGTCTATGACCTTCGTACCTCTCCGGGTTATCACCGTTTCACCAACTTGGCACAGCCGGTTGCCGATATCAAAAATATCGGTGAAGCGATGGATGAATGGTCAATGTTTACCTTCCTTGCTAAAAAAATGGAAGAGATCGCTAACCGACCGCAAAACATCGATAAAGCAAAAGTAAAAGATCATCCGAAATATGCAAAACCGGGATTCCATGATTTGACGATATTCCATAAAGAGTACACAAACACCGATGCCGAGTCTGAAGGTGCGGGCGAAGTTTATCTCGGAACCGACAAAATGGCGGTACAAGCGGCATTGGAAAAATGTGAGCAGTATGAGCCGTGGACAATGGAAAAAATGTACAAAGTGGGCGGATTCTTGCTGATCAACGAAAAAGCGGCGAAATCTTCACCGTTGTATTCAGACCGTCCGTACAGCTCTATGGAGAACAACCTTTATAAATTTGAGCGTCTTGAAACGATGTCAGGCCGCCAAACGTTCTATGTTGACCATGATATGTACATCAAAATGGGTGCAGCAACCAATACCGGAATGGAAGGGATTCGTCCGCAGTCTAAAGACTATCCGTACGTATTCATGACTCCGCATGCTCGTTGGTCAATCCACTCGAACTACAAAACGTCACGTACGTTACTACGCCTTCAACGCGGTGTCCCTGCAGCACAAGTGAACCGTGTGGTTGCAGAGTCTAAAGGTATTAAAGACGGCGATACGATCCGTATTTACAATGCTCTGGGCGAGTTCTACGCTATGGCGAAACTCTCTTCTTCCGCACCGGCTGACGGCTTGGTAATGGAGCATGGATGGGAACCGTATATGTATTTGAAAAACAAAGGGCATAATGAAGTCGTACCTACGGCATTGAACTTGCTCGAAATGGCTGATGGATGGGGTCACTTGAAATTCGGTGGTCTTTGGGACGGTAACCAGTACGCATACGACGGCGCCGTGAACTACGAAAAAGCAAAAGACGTACAGTATTAAGGGGAATAAATGTCTAAAAGACAATTAGCAATGGTAATGGACCTGAACAAATGTATCGGGTGCCAAACATGTACCGTAGCATGTAAAACGCAATGGACGAACCGTAATGGTCGTGAGTATATGTACTGGAACAACGTTGAGACGTATCCGGGAACCGGTTATCCTAAACACTGGATGGAGCTCGGCGGCGGTTTTGATGCTGCAGGCGATCTTCAACCGGGTGTGATCCCTAATCTTGAAGCAGATTACGGGGTACCTTGGGATTATAACTATGAGTCGTTGATGGGCGGTATGGCAGATAGCAATACATTCCATCCGCATGTCTCTCCGACATGGGGACCGAACTGGGATGAAGACCAAGGTGCGGGTGCATTTCCGCAAGACAACTATTTCTTCTATCTTCCGCGTATTTGTAACCACTGTACAAATCCGGGCTGTTTGAGTGCGTGTCCTCGTGACGCGATCTTCAAACGTGAAGAAGACGGTGTTGTTTTGGTAGACTTGGACCGTTGTCAAGGGTACCGCTACTGTATCGCGGGATGTCCTTACAAAAAAATCTATTTCAATCCGAAAATCTCTAAATCAGAGAAATGTATCCTTTGTTTCCCACGTATCGAACAAGGGCTTCCGCCGGCGTGTGCACAGCAATGTGTCGGACGTATCCGTTTCGTAGGATTCTTGGATGATGAAGATTCTCAAGTGTATAAATTGGTACACAAATATAAAGTAGCAATCGGATTGCGTTCGGATTACGGTACGCAACCAAACGTATACTATATCCCACCGACCGAATCTCCTGCGAAATTTGATGCGGAAGGGAAAATCATCGAAGGTTCAACCCGTCTTCCAATTGAAGAGCTCGAGAAATTGTTCGGACCTGAAGTTCATGATTCTATCGCGACGTTGAAAGCAGAGATGAAAAAACGTAAAGAGACGGGTGAGAGCGAATTGCTCGATCTATTGATTGCATACCAACACTCTGATATGTTCCGTTTGGACAACAACTACTATCAACAAGTAGCGAAAGAGAATAAGCGTAATCCATTGGCGCCGGTCGATACACGTTACATCGCCGGTAAATTTACACATGCGGGAGGGCACCACTAATGAATAAAGTTATCACATCACTCCTTTCATTGGGTGTTGCTTGCTCTGCCGCATTAGCGGCAAACGGCGCGATCAGTGCTGTTAAGGTCAGCGATAAATTAGACGGTATTTCGGCCGAGTCTCCATTGTGGGCAAAAGCGAAATATACGACGGTAACCCTTTACCCGCAAACTGCCGTTCACATGAACGACAAAAAAGCGAACGAAGCAAATGCGGCCGACAAAGCTAAAAATGCGCAAGTTGCCGCTTTGTATAACGGTAAAACATTGGCTATCAACGTAAAATGGACAGACGGCACGAAAGACGTTCAAGGGGCATACTCTTCGGACACGTATAGCGACGGATTTGCACTTCAATTCGCCGGCGCTACCAAAAAATCAGGACCGCTTCCGTATATCGGAATGGGTTCGGACGGACGTCCGGTAGTGGTTCATTTGCAAAAAGCGACTGCGAGCGTATATGAGCCAAACGGAAACAAAGATGTTTCAACGCAAATCAATCGTAACCAAACTAATCTTTTCGGAAAAGATTTGGCCGATTACGATGCTAAAGTGGCTTCTTTGGCAAAAACAGACTATGAGCGCTCATTCGTAGGAGAAGGGTTCCGTTCATTGACAGAGATCAAAGACGGATCTTCTGCATCGGCAGCGGCGATGGTTTATAGCAGTAACGGATGGAGCGGTACGGTTTCCCGTCCGCTTAAAGACGCGTATGTCAACAGCACCGGAACGGTTCCTGTGGCGATTGCGGTTTGGGATGGATCGAAAATGGGACGTAACGGTTTGAAAAACCTTAGCTCATGGGTTGCTGTTAATCTCGAAGGGATGAAACCGGATGCAAAAATCGTCGGTGAAATTGCTGAAGAGGCAAAAGGCGACGCGGCAAAAGGTAAAGAAGCTCTAGCCGCTAACGGATGTGCGGGATGTCACCAAGTGACTGCGGCAGACGCTCCGAGCTTCATGGCACCGTCTCTTCAAAACGTCGGCGGTTACTCTACGGTTGCGTATCTTCGTGAGTCAATCTTAAAACCGTCTGCGGTTGTCGTACCAGGTTATAATCGTAATGCACATAGTAATACACCTTGGTATACAATTGAAAAAGGTAAACGCGTCTCTACGATGACGGATTACAGCTTCTTGGATAAGAATACGGTAAATGACATCGTCGCGTACCTTAAAACGCTCAAAGCGGAGGTAGAATAATGAAAAAGTTACTATTGATTTGTGCCGCGCTTGTTTTCAGCGCGTTCGCAAACGAGCCGGAAGGGCAAGAGTTTGACGGGATTTTAACAACTCCGGGATGTGCCGCTGAAGGTGCATTCGCCGATTGTTATCTCGAAAATTATGCGTGCGGATCTGACGGCTGTTTTAGAAAAACCGAGCCGGGTGTCAGAGGCAAACCGAATATCGCTTTGTTTCAACACAATACAGGTAAAACCTACAATGTAGATGTCTCTAAACTCAATTTGTCAGAATTGGGTGAAGGGATGAATAAAAACGGTGTCGTAATCGTCGGCACGTTAGACGAAGCTACAAACACAATCCATGCGACTGAGTTCAAAGCTCCGCCACCACCGAAAAAATCATTCTTCAAAGGGTGCCTATAAGCCCTTTTTTCCGCTCCTTCTGCCGATAAGCCGAGGAAGTGGGACTTATTTGCCGAGCTTCTTTAAGAACGGCACGTAACGGCCCCGAGAGGGGCCCGTTACATTCTGACTAGTTTCTCATGTTAGGGTATTTCGAAGCCTCTGTATGACACAATCCGATACTTTTTTTAGGAACCGATAATGAACCACGAATACCGACTTTATATCTATGCTTTTTTATCCCGTGTGATGAGTGACATCCCCGACCGTCGTTTTATCAATGATCTCAAAAATAACGATTCGTTTTTAGAGATTATCGGTGAAGAGACGCGAGAATGGTTCGCATCAACCGACAATGAAACGATATATGACGCATTAAACACCGATTTTACGTCGATGTTTATCCTTAATACCCAGCCTGTTGAATCTTTTATCCTTGATGCAAAAAATGAGACGCTAGTCGGTTTGCAAAACCCGGTTATGGCATTTTACTTTACCCATGGATTTGAGGTCAATATGGACCAGACTCAAATCATGGCACCGGATCATCTTTCGATAGAGTTCGCATTTATGCAAACTTTGGTATACCGGAATGAAACGGCACCGCAATTGGAGTTTTTGGATCAACATCTTTTCGCATGGGTTGTTCCGTATATGATGGGGATGAAAAGTATGGCGGATACGCCGTTTTATCGGGACATCTGTGACTTTGTCGTAGAATTTTTAAGTGCGGATTATGAGTATTTGTCACAAGGCGGCAGCAATGGGTAACATGAATTTCATCCAGAAGAGCAATCTTTTCAGTTATACGGCGACTCGGTGTCTGCGTAACGAGTATTATCACAACGATTGCCGTATCTGCATCGATTTGTGCCCTAAGGGCGCGTTTCATATCGTCCGCAATAAGCTGACGCTGTTTGAAAATGAATGCATCGGATGTGCCGGATGTATTGGAAGCTGTCCGAGCGAAGCATTGGAAATTGAGAGCTTCGATCCTAACGGCTTTGCTGCGGAGTTTCAGTATCAAAACGATTTGACCCTTTCGTGTAAAGTATCGACTCCGTGTCTAGGGGTATTTGATGTCGAGCATTATGCCGTTATGGCACTGCGCTCAGACAAAGAGGTTCAATGCGATTTAAGCCTTTGTGCAGAGTGTGTTTTGAACCAAGACGGCAAATTACATCGTATTATCAGTGAAAAAATCGATGAAGCGAACCGCTTTTTGGAGTTGGTAGAGCACTCCGAGCGCATAAGCATAGTTGAAGTCAAAGAGGAGCAGGCTCCGAGACGGGCACTCTTTCGAAAAGGGCTTGAGAAGGTTAAAGAATCTCTCATACAACCGACGGCACAGGCGCATGTAGCCATGACGACAGCACATCACAAGCTTCCGGATATGAAGATGCCACTCAAACGGATTATGCTGAAAAACTCGCTCAAAGAGCGGGTAGGCGGGTTAAATCAAACGACTTTCACAGATAGAAGCAGTTTGTTCTTCAATAAGCAAATCGATTTCCAAAGCTGTACCAACTGCGGTGATTGCAGCCAATTTTGCCCGACAGACGCACTTTTTTTGAGTTCGGATAAACAGGCGATTTTCTTTTCGCAAGGAAAATGTATCGGATGCGGAATCTGTGAAGATATCTGCAAGCCCAAAGCAATCACAGACAAAGAAGGATTTGACCTTGTCGGTATCGCGTATGACCGCGCGGAGCAACTGGTCAGATACGAGATGGTAATGTGTCATGAATGCCGTTGTCCGTACCCTTATAAGGGGGGAGACCCGATTTGTGACCGCTGTGCCAGCTTTACGACGCAACACGTCAATATGTTTACGTTAGCGAAAGATTTATAATAACGTTCCCGTCTAACGGGAGCTATTTTTTCTCCATCGCGTCTTTGGCCCCTTTGATCGCACCGTTCATTGCCGATTTGGCAACACTCCATGCACGTACACCTATTGCTTTTGCTTCTTGAGCGGATTTGGAGTTGAGGATTTTTGTCCCTTTTTTAGTTACACCGCGTTTGATACGAGAAAGGCGATCTCGGAGGAGGACTACCGTTTCTTTGGAGAGATTGGTAAGTTCGTCCGATTGTATTTGGATATCGTG
>NZ_CALDDG010000034.1 GCF_937936435.1 uncultured Sulfuricurvum sp.
TAAACTCGATATAAGGACTTTGAGTAAAGGTTTTCGTCCGCTCCTGCAAAGCAACTACTTTACGTCCATATGTTTGCACCATTGCCTCGTCTTTGCGGGTTAAACCTAAGCTAACCATTTGCGTATAACGTTCGATGTCTTTAAAATCCGTGCCGAATGCCGTTTCAATCGCTTTGGCCTGGCGGATCATTGCATTTGCGTCCCCAGTGCGCTGTGCCGAATCAAACATTATCCGATAGATGTCATTGAGGGGAGGATTTTTTTCTACTCCTAAAAGCGTTATAAGTTCCTCTCCTCCTTTCACTGCCTGCTTGTATTCACCGAGTTCGAATTCCGTTTTAACCATCCGGTAGAGCCAGTTTTGGCGTTCTGAAACCGATTTGGATTTTAAATGCGGCTGCACTATCTTTTTAGCGACATCGTATTGAGTCGTCTTAATCGCACAGTCAAAAATCAATGAATCCCATTGAGGCAACAGCTTGATTCTGTACATAGTTTGCAGCTTCATTGCTTCCGTACATTTCCCGGCCTTCAGATACTCTTTTTCCAAACCTATGGCACTTTTCGTAATCATTCCGTCCGTTTCGGGATATTCCGTGCTCTCTAAACGGTACAAATCACTTTCCATATCTAAGACTTCTTTGTACTTTTTCTCTTTCACCAGAAGCTGCGCTTTTTTATAGAGTGCTTTTTGCCCTACGCTATCATCTCCGTATCGCTCGATAAGGTCATTGTACTTTTTGATTTCGCTCGTACTCTTTTGATCCCCTTCATCAAAAAACAGCCCGTCTTTGGCACGGCGGACCTCTTCGACATAATCACCGTATTTATACGTCGAAAGATACTCATTAAACCGTTTAAGAGCTTCAGAACGTTTCCCCGCTTTGGCAAGCTGCAATCCTAAATTTTTTAACAAGACTTGATGATCCGGCGATTTTTTATCCGTTTTGTTTAACAATCCTTCTGTAATCTTGGTCGCCGTTTTCGGATCGTTTCTATTAACAAACGTATCGGCCATTTGTGTTGCGTTTTCACGTACTTCGTCAAAATAGTTCGGATTTGCAGAAGCTATTTTGTCAATGTATTGAGCCGCTTTTTGTGCGTTCCCTCCGTCTAACTCCATCTGTGCAAGTCGAAATGCCGCCTTTGACGCAATAGCGACATCGCTGCTGCTGGCGAGTGCTTTTTGATAAAAGGAAAGCGCTTTTTTAGGTTCTCCGGAGGCTTCAAGCTGTTCTGCTTTGTACACCATCCCCAGTGAAGCAAAGACCGAATCGCTTTGTTCGTCAAACAAACGGTCAAAAAAGTAATCCGCATCGATCGATTGACCTATTTTTCCGTATGCACGAGCGGTATACGCCAGTACCTCCGCCACATTCGGATCGGCTGAATAATCCCGTAAAAAACGTTTTGCGATTTCCAATAGTTTTTCCGGTTCTTCTTTTTCGTGTAAAGCACGAATCTGATACAGCATCAATTCATTTTTAAAGACGGTTTTCGGGTAGCTTTTGAGGGTATTATCGGCTAAATCCAAAACTTTATCGTAATCTTTTGCCACATACGCTTTTTTCATCTCCATATAATCGGTCACATCCTGAACCCGAGTTATCTTGATAGGGTTGCCTTTCAGGTCGAGCCCGCCGACGTAGGGGACGGAATCTTTGCTTAATTTCACCGGAAAATTGATCGCGCTCTCAGGAGGTACGGAAGGTTTTAGAAGCGGAAACGTTTTCTTATAGCCCACTACCGTCCAATGGTCGGTCGTCGTAACATCCGCTTGATAAGTCTGAACGTCTTTTGAGAGATTAAACGGTATCGGGATCAATTTCATTTTAGCCTTGGGCAGGACCGTAATGATATATCCATTGGAGGAAGAGACGGCGGAAACTTTCAAATAGGTGTTATCAATCGGAGAAAAGGTTTGTTTGAGAGATGCCGGAAGATAGCATTCGATCCGGCGTGCTTCGCCGAATTCGTCGTTCGTCGCTTTGCAGCTAAAGGGGGAAATATCCCGTAAATGAAGAATCGAAAATTTTTCTCCTTCTTCTTTACCGCTCTGAATCGACAGTTCTAATGCATATAGAGGCAAGCAGAGGCACAGAGCGATCCAAAGTCTCAATGCTTCCCCCTTTTATTGTCCTTTTGGCTTAGTAGCCGCTATTATACACGAATACAGTAATAACTTCCAAGAGCGGGTTAACGGCGAAAACCGAGAAAATCGTTCCGATGACGGCGATCCCGATAATCGTTTTGAGAGCCGTAGAAGCATTCATAAAATAAAACTTGTCATATCCGACCATAGGCTCTTTCATAAACATAAAGACGATCAATTTAAGATAATAGTATCCTGCAATTGCGGAGTTGAGCGCCATAACCAATGCCAATACGGTATAGCCGCCGCTGACAGCCGAACCGATCATATAGAGTTTACCCCAGAAGAGACCGAAAGGCGGGATACCGGCCAATGAAAGCATGAATAATCCCATCATCACAGCACCCATCGGCATTGTCTTGATCATCCCGGAAAATTTTTCGTACGGGTGATCCGAACTTTGTCCCGGGAGAAGATTTTTTTGACGGTTTACCCACAACATCGTAAAGGCGCCGAGATTGGTTACGCTAAAAAGCGTCCAATACAAAAACAAGCCGGTATTCGATTGAGTCGTCCCGATCAAAATCGCCGCCATGACGAATCCTGCATGCGAGATCGAGCTGTAGGCCAACATACGTTTGACGTCACTTTGGACCAAAGCCCAAATATTAGCAGCCGTCATTGTCACAACCACACCGATGTACAAGATTACCTGTAACCATACGACGCCGCTGTGAACGAGAAATTCAAACAAACGCATCGCTACGACAAAGCCGGCGATTTTAGGAACGATCGACATATATCCGGCCAATGCGGCAGATGATCCTTCATAAACGTCCGGCGTCCAGGTATGAAACGGCACCATCGAGAGTTTGAATCCGAAAGCCGCAATCATAAATGCTACCGCAGCAAGTACATACCCGATATTGCTGTAGTGATCTTCCGCCAATACCGTTGCAATCTGATTAATCTCTACTGAACCGCTGATAGCATACAAAATCATCGAACCGAAAGCAAAAAAGCCTGCAGCCAAAGCACCCATTGTAAAGTATTTGACCGCTGCTTCAAACGATTTCGAACGGTTGTGCAAAGCGATCAGCGTATACAGAGCCAACGACGCCGTTTCCAATCCGACAAAAATCAAGATAAGATTGTCAGTCGCGACCATGAATTGAAAGCCTGCGATCATAAACAAGAAAAGGGCAAAATACTCCGGATAGTTGTACTCATGGAACCGTTTAGAGGTCAATGCCAACGGGATAAATAACATCGAAGCGCCGACGATGATAAGCTGAGAAATAATCGCGATCCCATCCATCAACATAACATCAAAAAATCCGAGTACGGTTCCGTTTTTAAGAAAAACACCTCCGAAGTCGATCAATGCGCCGAAATCAAGAAGTAAGAACAGCAGACTGATCATGACGTAAAGCGACTTGTGCAGTCCCCCTTTGACCATATCGATCACTAAAATTGCCAAAGCGCCGATAACTGCAATGAGCATCGGAGCCAAAGTCGCTAAGTTAAGCGACGCTAATGAAACGTTAATCGGCTCCAACATTAGTGCGCCTCCTGCATTGAAATAATCCCGTTCGCATCAGCGAGGTTAGGGATGCGCTCTTTCGCCTCCGGGCTTTGAGCTTTGTCGTGCATCAATTGAATCAAAGATTCGACGCTGTTGTTAATAGGTTCTAATACCGGTTTAGGATATACCCCAAGCCAGATAGCGACGATAACCAATGGGATAAGTCCAAACAGTTCTGTTTTATTGACGTCTTTAAGATTTTTATTCTCTTCATTCGTCACCGGTCCGAAGAAGGCTTTTTTGTATGCCGATAGCATGTAAATCGCCCCGACGATGATCGCCGTTCCGGCCGTTAACGTGACCATATGCGATTGTTTGTAAAACCCTAGTAAACTTAAAAACTCTCCGACGAAATTGATTGTCAACGGCAAACCGACGGAAGCCATCATCATGATTCCGAAAATGGTCGCATATCGCGGCATCACCGATGCCAATCCGCCGAATTCGCTCATCAATTTCGTATGACGTCTATCATAAATGACTCCGACAAGCAAGAACAGTGCGCCCGATACAACCCCGTGCGCCAACATCAGGAAGACCGAACCGCTAACCCCTTCAACATTCAGGGCAAACGTACCGAGGATAATGACCCCCATGTGTGAAATCGAACTGTACGCGACAACTTGTTTAACGTCTTCTTGTGCATATGCGACCATCGCCGTATAAATAATCATAATGATTGCAATGGCTGCTATCGGGAACATGAATAACACCGATGCATCCGGGAAAAGCGGCAATGAGAATCGGACAAACGCATACGTACCCATTTTCAGCAAAATAGCCGCAAGGATGACCGAACCGATAGTCGGCGCCTGACCGTGGGCATACGGAAGCCATGTATGAAACGGAAACATCGGAACTTTGATGGCAAAGCCGAAAAAGAATGCGATAAAGAGCCACATTTGGAAATTCTCAGGCAGGATTAGGCGATACCATTCCAAAATCGAGAAGCTCCATGTTCCTGTCGCCTGAAAATAAAAGTACGCCATAAACAGCATACCGACCAACATAATCAATGAACCGGTGAAGGTATAAAGGAAAAACTTAACCGATGCGTAAATCCGCAACGGTCCGCCCCACGCACCGATAATATACAACATCGGTACAAGAGAAAGCTCCCAAAACACATAGAATATAATCGCATCCAATGCCGCGAATACACCGACCATCGTCATTTCCAAGAAAAGCAACGTAATGATCAAGTCTTTGATTCTTCGCGTCTCTGTCAATGAACCGATACCGATCAAAGTAAAAAACGTCGACAAAATGATGATAAAGAGCGAAATCCCGTCAACCCCTAAAAGGTAGTTAATCCCGAACGCTTTAATGAGTGGTGCCGACTCCATGAACTGCATGCCCGAAACCATCGGATCATAAGCATACCACAGCCACAACGAGAGGACGAATTCAATCAGTGCAACGGTTACACCGTATGCTCTGATACTCCCTTTCGAAACAACAAACCCGAACATTGCCGCCAATGCCGGGAAGAAAATTAAAATCGTTAAAATATGATCCAACATCATTACTCCTTAAGCGCCAACCGCGTTGTATCCGACGGTAAAGGCAACGGCAAGCGCCAATAAAACAACCAAACCGAAAACCATCCAACGAAGCATTGTCGAGAGGTTTCCGTTTTGAATATCACGTGTATTTTCACCCGTTTTGTAAATCGTGTTGGCAATCATGTCAACTGTTGCATCTACGATTTTCAGGTCGATCTCTTTCCATGCGATTTTAGACAATTCCCGATACGGTTTTGCAAATACTTCATCATACATTTTCGGGATGTAATACTGATTGTACAGAAGGTTGTAGAAAAAGCTTTTTTCCATCGCCGACGAACCGTCCGGAACACTGTTCCAGTTTGAATACTTTTTATAGGCATAGACAATCGCCAAAATAACAAACAACTGTGTCCCGATTGTCATGATCCAATATGCCGCTTGGCTGTGAACATGATACATTCCCGCCGGAAGCAGGTTGATCACCAGTTGGTAATAGGTCATTTTAAACGATCCCGCGATCACCGCTAATACGAGAAGCGGTGACATAGCGACCAACATGAATTTATATGCCTCATGCGGATGGATACCGAACAATTTATAGCGATCCTCTCCGTGGAAAATCAAAGCGACCAAACGGAAAGAGTAAAACGCCGTCAATCCTGCCGTAAGCAGCAAGACCGTATAGAGGACATAATGATGTTCTACAAACGCAACTTCCAAGATCAAGTCTTTTGAAAAGAATCCGGCAAACGGATAGATACCGGCAAGGGCAACCGATGCCAGTGTCATCATGACAAAGGTCCCTTTCATCACTTTGCGAAGCCCCCCCATCTTGAACGGATCGAGTTCATCGTGCATTGCGTGCATAACATTCCCCGCACCGAGGAAAAGGAGCGCTTTGAAAAATGCGTGTGCCATAAGATGGAACAATGCGACCCAATACGCACCCAAACCGGCTGCTACGAACATGTATCCCAGCTGTGAGAGGGTTGAGTATGCAATGATCCGTTTCATATCCCGGTTAACCAGTGCCATCGTCGCAGCAAACATCGCAACGAATGCTCCCAACGAAGCGATAAAATACCCTACATTCGGGATTAAATCGTAAATAGGATTGGAACGTACGACCAAATAAACCCCGGCCGTAACCATGGTGGCCGCATGGATCAGCGCCGAAACCGGAGTCGGACCTTCCATCGCATCGGCTAGCCATGTATGAAGTGGAAATTGAGCCGATTTACCCATCGCACCGATAAAGAGAAAAATACCGATCCATGTAACAACTGCCAACGGAAGGTTTTTAATCTCGGCAAAAACGACATCGTACTGTAATGACCCGATATTCCAATAGATCATAAACAAGCCGATCAACATCCCCAAGTCGGCGATACGGTTCATGATGAACGCTTCGTTAGCCGCCCAGGTAGCCGATTCTTTGTGATACCAGAACCCGATGAGTCCCCATGAACATAAACCGACCCCTTCCCATCCGATGAAAAGACCGGCGAAGTTATCGCTCATAACCAAGACCAGCATCGAGAAAACGAATGCCGAGAGCCATGCAAAAAAGCGGTTAAAGCCTTTATCATGGTCCATATAGCCGATTGAATAGACGTGAACGACCGTGGAAACAACCGTTACGACCATCATCATGACCACACTCACTTGATCGACGACAAATCCGAAAGGGATATACAAATCCCCTGTCGCCATCCACGTCATCAACTCGACGTGTACAGTATGCCCGCCCATGACGTAACTGAGCAAGATTGCACTGCTTATAAACGACGTAAACAACAATCCTGAAGCAACATACCCCGTGAGATATGTTTTAGGCGATGCACTGAAAAGCGATGAGAACAGTGACCCGACCAATGGAGCGAATAATGCAATATATAAATAGAGTTCCATAGCTTATCCTCGCATCGATGTCATTTGATCTAGGTCGATCTTACCGGTACGTTTGTACCATACGATCAATAGGCCCAGTCCGATTGCCACTTCGGAAGCCGCAATCGCAATAATGAAGAATGCGAACATCTGGCCGCTAAGATCGCCCATATAGTGAGAAATCGCCGCAAATGCGATATTGGTCGCGTTCAACAAAATCTCTGTCGCGAAAAAAAGCATCAACAAGTTTTTACGTCGCATAACCCCGATCAATCCGATCGCGAACAATACGCTTGATAAAACAAGATAATGGGTTAGTGTAATTTCCATCAGTGTCCCCCTCCTTGTACTTCGTAGCTATCGCGAACCATTCCGATCTCTTCTTCAGCCATCAAGGTTAATGATTTATCCATTTTCTTACCGGCCAGGACGATTCCGCCGATCATCGCAACCAACAGCATAACCGCTGCCACTTCAAACGGAACAAGATATTTCGTAAACAATACCATACCCACAGCCTGCGAGTTTCCGACATTGGCCTGAATTGGGTAAAGCGCCTGAATGTTATTCGATACAATCGGCGCAACAACAATAGCAACGACCATTACAGCCGCCAACACACCGAGTACAAAAACGATCTGCGGATTAACCTTTTTTTCGACCACATTACGCGTCGTATCAAAGAACATCATCCCAAACGCATAAAGTGCCATTACGGCTCCCGTATAAACGATGATTTGAATCGCTCCGAGAAAGTCGGCTCCGAGAATAAAGAAAAATGCCGAAATAAAAATCATTCCGGCCGCCATAGCGGTGATCGCATAAAGCGCTTGCGACGTCATTACCGTGATGGTAAACATCACGATCGTCAACGCTGCGAACAAATAAAAAGCGATTGCTTCAAACATTCTCTAACTCCTTAATACGCCAACGGGGTCTTTTTGACCGACGCGTCGCTTCCTGGGATAATGGCACCAAAGCCCGGATATTCGGCTTGTTCGCCCGCTTTTAATAGATCAAGCGGGGTAAGCATGTCATCTTTGATTACGAAATGGGCCCGTTGTTCCGATGCGTTCTCATAGCGCGGCCCGTGAACGATCGCAAGTTCCGGACACACTTCCGCACAATATCCGCAAAAGATACAACGACCGAGGTTGATACTGTACTCGGTCACTTCCTTGCGGCTGTTTTCATCGATACGCGTGTCCATACGGATACAATCGGAAATACAGATCTTTTCACACAATCCGCAGCCGATACAACGCTCATACCCCGATTCCCATAGACGCAGCAATTTATGAACCGCACGGTAACGCGGTCCGATCGGCAATTTCTCTTTAGGGTATTGAACGGTATGAATGTCGAATTTGATCATCTCTCTCATAACGACCCATAAACCGACAAACAATTCCCCTTTGAAGGCACGTTTGACAACTTGTTTGAATTTATCCCATCCCGTCGTCGGATACTCTTCGATATCGACGTAAAAATAAGCACTGTCGACGCTCACATTACGATCCGTAAATGTTTCTTCATGATGCATCACACTACCCCCTTAAAACATCATCACGATACCGGTGGCAACAACGTTGAGCACCGCGATCGGCATTAAAACTTTCCAACACAACCACATCAACTGGTCAGGTCGGACATCCGGCCATGCAGCACGCGTCCAGAGGAAAAAGAAAAAGAAAAACGCTACTTTAAGGATCAACTGAAATGCCCCTGCGAATGTACCGTCACCGAAGCCGCCCAAGAAAACGATCGCGATAACGAACGAAATAAAGAACATGTTGGCATATTCACCGATGAAAAAGAGTCCCCATCTCATCCCTGAATACTCCGTACCGAAACCGTCGATAATTTCATGGTCGTTCGCTACGAGGTGAAACGGAGTACGGCCTGTTTCCGCAAACGCCGCAATCCAGAAAAGGATGAATGCAACCGGTTGAGACCATACGATCCAGTGGGTAATCCCTCCGGCTTGATAATTATTGATATCGATAAGTGAAAGGGATCCTACCATCATCAGCGGTGCAAGCAAAGCAAGTCCGGTAATCACTTCATACGAAATAAAAACAGCCGCACTACGCGCCGCAGAGATCAACGACCATTTATTCGCCGATGCCATCCCCCCTAAAAGGGGACCGTATAAACCGACTGCCATCACACCCAGTACATAAAGAATACCGACGTTGATATCCGCAACGATCGGATGGACGGTATATCCAAATGCGGTAAACTGTGGCCAAAACGGAATAGCTGCTGCTGCCATAAACGCCGTTGCCGCGGTAATGACCGGAGCGATTTTAAAAATCGGTTTGACAACGTTTTGCGGGATGATGTCCTCTTTGGTGAAGAGTTTGATACCATCAGCCGCGACTTGGAGCAATCCAAACGGTCCAACGTGCATCGGCCCGAGACGGCGTTGCATAAATGCCAGTACTTTACGCTCGAAATAGGTACCCAGACCCGCTAATGCTGAAAAGATTAACAAGATAACGACGATTTTAACAATCGTTTCGATGATAAATGCTATATCCATGCTTTACACCTTTTGAATTGATACGCTTGCAAAACGGTAGCCGTCAAACAATGCTTCGGAATTAATGGCCGTATCGAACGTCGGAAGATACCCGATATCCCCCTCGATTTTCCCGTCCATGATCACGCTGAGCGTAAGCTCGCCGCGCGGAGTTTTAACACGTACATTCGCCCCTTCGTCCAAGCCGTTTGCTTCCATGTACGTTTTGGAGAGATAAAGCCCTCCATTGCTTGCAAGCTGGTGTGCCCGAGCCGTAAACGGCGAAAACTGAAGAACCGGATTGGCAAGATACACGACCGAATCGTTGATAGCGGCGGAAGCATTAAACGGAGCAACACTCTCATCCCCGTTTACACCGACAGAGATGTTTTCAATCCGGTATCCGCGAACCTCTTCACCCGCATTGGTATAGTGATTCGGCAAAGCATCGAAATCGATCGCTTTGAACCCTGCACTCACCGGAAGCTGTTTCGTGTAGGAAACGGTCAACGGCGCATCCAGTCCCAAAGCGTTTGCTATGTCGTTAAGGACGTATCCGCCGTAACCGAGTGCCGCATTCGTCGGATTAACCCGTTTGTCGATACCGCAAAGCGTCCCTTCCTGTTGATTCAATGCCGGCATATCGAGATCCCCGTTACCCAATGCACTGATCGTAAAGTTCCCCGCAGTGTTATAGCCGATAGTGTAGCTTCCCGCTTTGTCATCCAGATCACAGATCATCGCAGCCCCGAGAGTATTCGAAAGATTCGGGATCATCGTCACGCTGAACGGTGTGTATTTTTCGATCAATGCCACAAGACGTGCACAATTGCGCGCATTCGGATGGGTATAAAGATCCGGCCCGACCATAAGGGCAAACGTCTCTTTTTTAGCAAGATATTTTTCCAGCGTTTCTGCAAATTTTGCCGGAGCGTTCAAAAGATCAAAAAGGGCATTTTCATCTACTTCAACCTCTTTGGAGACTTTTTTCTTGACGGTCTTCGTGACCTCTTCACTCACCTCTTCTTCAATGCCCGTCTCTTCATTCAACACTTTTTTGACAACTGTTTCCGTCACTTTTTCATCAACGGTCTCTTCTACGGTGACCGTTTTTGTAGAGTGAAACGTTGCCAAATACTCTTTTAGAGCGGCAGGCATCGCCTCTTTGTCGCCGAAAAGATCCAACATCAGATAAAGAGCCGTCTCTTCCATCATCGGGGCATGGTTGAACTGCGTGATACTTTTCGACATATCGGCGATAACCGGGTCGTTGATCGGGTGGAAATAAAGTCCCGCCCCTTTGTTCATTGACAATGCGTTATTCATCGCAAAACGGGCGTTTGGATTGTCAGTTTTAAGAGCACTTCCGATAGATACAACGAAGTCTGACGCATGCACGATGCCAACATCGCCGCCGTAAAGCGATTGTCCGCTTATCTCGCTGTACGCACCAAGGAAATTTTTAAACGCACGCGCTTCTTCATTGATAAGGCGGTAGCCGTATTTTTCTTTGAGCTTTTGGAGGATTAACGCTTCTTCATTGGTAATCGTCGACGTAAACGCAATCGTATCGGCTTGTTTAAACGCCGTGATCGCCGCATCGAAAGCCGCAGGGTTTTTGCTTACATCGCGGTTTTCAAAATCGTATCCATAGCGTCCGGCACCGCACAAAGAGACATAGTTCCATTCATTTTTGACACGGTAGATTTTATTCTCCGGATTTTCGATGGAGGTGTGTTTGATGTCGTAGCTGAGCTGACATCCCGCCGAACAATGGGCACAGGTAGCCGGAATTTGTATATGTTCCCATGCATTCGACGTATATTGATAGTCGGTACTGACCAATGCACCGACCGGGCAAACAGCGCTGCACTCTCCGCAGTTGGTACAATCGAGCGTATCTCCGCCGTTAGGAGCGATCAACGATTTATTGAGCTTATTCCACATTGAATAGGCATCTTTGGGCATCGTCTCTTTAAATTCGGCTTCGATCGCATCGCTGCCGCGTGCCGTCGTTTTCAATGCAGCGTCACCGATCATATCTTTACATACGGTGATACATCGTTCGCACATGATACATAATGCGGGATCGTAATGGATCAATCCCCAGTTTTGTGCCGGTTTATGAGTATCTTTAATCGAATAGGTTTGTGAATCGACTCCCATTTCGAGCGTATAGTTTTGAAGTTCGCACTCTCCGGACTGATCGCAGACACCGCATTCGAGAGGATGGTTCACATCGTAAACTTCCATAATCGCACGACGTTCCGACTCGATATTCGGCGTTGTCGTTGAGATATTCATCCCCTCTTTTGCTTTGGCGTTACAGGCATATACCTGTTTTCCGTCTGCTTCGACTAAACAAATACGGCATGCCAGCGTCGGCGAACATCGCGTCAGATAACATATAGCCGGAATGAAAATCCCGTTAGCACGGGCCGCATTTAATATATATTCACCCTCTTGGGTTTGAATAGAGCGGCCGTCTATGGTAATTGTGACTTCATTCATGATTCACTCCCCATCCTCATAATTTTCACCTTTTCAAATCGATATTTATCATTCATCGCACCGAATGCGTTGTCATACGCCGGAACCAGCGCAATGGTCCCTTTTAAAGCCGAATCCAGTTTAAAGGTTCGTTCTTCTCTCTTCCCTAAAAACTCGATTTGTACTTTATCGCCGTCTCCGATTTTAGCGGCAGCAGCGAATTGTGCCGATCCCCGCAGTGCATGATCGTGTTCGAGCTGTTGCGACATTGCCGTATACGCATTAAACTGGTTAACCGGATTACAGCGGTACACAACCGTTCCGTTGAACTCAGGAAGATCTTCAACCGATTCGAGTTCGCCGTTTGTTTCAACGTCGACATTATCGAGTCTGTATCCTCGAATATCCTCGCCCAGAGATCCGTAAAAATTCCCCAAATCATCGAATGCGACAGCCTTAAATCCTTTGTCAACCGGCAGCTGTGCAGTATAGTCAATGGTATATCGGGCTTCTATCCCCAGCGCATTTGCCAAATCGTTCAACGTATATCCATCAAATCCGACAGCCACATTCGTCGGAAGAAGCTGATAATTGAGAGTGACAAACGTACCCTCTTGCTGATTCAATGCCGGAAGCACCAAGGATGCTTCTTGGACTGAGCCGATCACATAATCGCCGGACGCATTATAGCCAACAACCGATCCGCTCTCAGACTCGACATCCAAATCGCAAATCAACGATACCCCGACGGTATTCACACTCGGAGCAATCACAACGACAGAGAAATCGGTATATATCTCGATCATTGCACATAATTTTGCAATGTTCTGTGCGCGGTTGTGATGCAACACATCACTGCCCACTACCAATGTTTTTCGTTTCGCACGCCCAAACGATTTGTCGATCCGCGTGTATTCTTCGTCTCCGACATTGCTCTCGGCACACAAATATCCATCGTCGAGTTCTTCAAAATACGCACGATCCTCATCGCTCATATCCGTGCCGTTCAAAAGGGTTTTTGCCAACATGGCGATTACCCCTTCTTCCGTTCCCACTTCGTATTTGACATATTGGGTAACTACGTTTTGAAGCAGCTCGTCTTCCAACGGATGCATATAAACGACTTTCGCTCCGTTGTGGCGCGCAGCCGTTGTTACTGCGTAACGGACAGCCGGATTATCCGTTGTCATCCGCCCGCCGAAAACGATCACGCCGTCGCTTTGGGCAATCGCATCTAGAGTTCCGCCGAATCCTGATTTTCCGCTAATCGAGCCGTACGCATTCATAAACGATTGATAGGCTCGTGCCTCTTCATTGTACAGTTTAAGTCCCGTACATTCTTTGATTTTTTGGAGGATCATCGCCTCTTCATTGGTTACCATCGAACTAAAACGGATTGCGCCGGCATTTCGGATCGATTCGAGTGCTTTGGCAAACTCTTGCTCCTCTTTTTGCCCTTGGCGGTTAAAATCAAATCCGAAACGTCCGGCTCCGCAGAGCGTTGCGTGTTCGAAATCATTGGTCACACGGTAAATTTTGGATTCATCCCCTTTGGCAATCGATGTATGTTTCACTTCATATACCAAAGAACACCCGGCACTGCAATGCGCACAAACAGCCGGTATCTGAGAGAGTTCCCAGGCATTGGCCGAATATTGAAAATCGGAACTTACCAATGCTCCGACAGGACACACCGCAATACACTCACCGCAGAACGTACAATCGAGTTTATCGCTGTTTTTCGGAATGACTGCCGATTTGTATCCGCCGAACTGCAATGTAATTGCATCATCTCCGATGATTTCATTGCAGACATGAACACATTTTTCACACAAAATACACAAAGAAGGATCGTAATTGATCAATCCCCAGTGTTCGATTGTGCGATGTTGGTCTTTTGCCGTAAAATGCTGAGCCGATACACCGAATTCCAACGTCTTGTTTTGGAGATCGCATGCACCCGATTTATCGCACACGCCGCACTCTAACGGGTGATTGACATCGTAAAGACGCATAATATTCGTTCGCTCAGTCTTGAGACGATCCGAATCGATCACGACAGAGAGCCCTTCGGTCGGCGGAGTTTGACAGCTTAAAATCAAGCCGTCCGTTTTATCGGTCTCTACCACGCATAATCGGCATGACGCACACGGAGTCGTTTTTTCCAAATAACACATCGTCGGGATATAAAATCCCGCTTTCCGTGCCGCTTGGAGAATCGTCTCCCCTTTGTTTGCTATGACGGGCTGGCCGTTAATCGTAAAATTGATCATCCATCCCTCCTTAGTGTGCTACCATCGCGATGTAATAACAGCGCATACAGCGTTCTGCTTCTGCGAGTGCTTCTTCTTGAGTAAATCCGTATTTCACTTCACGGTTGTTGTCTTTGCGTTCATCGACTGTGAGAACTTCACTGTGTTGGCGCGGCAATCCCGGAAGCCAACCTTGAATTTTCTCTTTTTTGTTATAGACTTTGAGACGGCGCAAATGATCTTCCATGATCTCATCGTTCGTCAGAGTAATTTCTCCACTGGTGACATAGCGCGATATCACCGATGCGGCACGTTTTGCCTGACCGACCGCATTCACGATCGTCATCGGACCGTATTCACAGTCTCCCGCTGCAAAGATCCCTTTGCGTGACGTCATGTAATCTTTCCCGTTCGTTTTGATCGTCGCCCACGACGTGCGTTCGATTTCCCACTCTTCAGGGAGCAGTTTCAAATCGGCACTTTGGGATACGGCAGGGATCAGATAATCACACTCCATATCAAACGACGCCCCTTCGATTTTCTCTAATGTCGGACGTCCGCCGTTCGGATCCGGCACAAGTTCGAAACGGTCAATCGTAAGCGATTTGAGGATATCGTTTTCATCGTTCATTTTGGCAACCGCCGAATGAAAAATAAACTCTACTCCCTCTTCGACCGCTTCGTGATACTCTTCGTACGTCGTGTTTTTAATGATCGTCGCTTCATCACGGCGATAGAGCATGACGACTTTTTTCGCATTGGCACGGATAGCGCAGCGGACAACGTCCATCGAGGTAAATCCTCCTCCGACGCAAACCAATGTTTTTCCGGTCAAATCGACAAAATTTGCCGGAAGCATATGCCGTTTTTGATCCGCTTCAGGAACCATGATGTCGTATTTGACTTGGAGATTGACTTTATCCAAAAAGTCGATTGCTCCCCAATATCCCTGAATTTCAGGACGTTCGTTATCACAATAGACTTTTTTCGAAATACGGGTCCCCGTCGCTACCAACGTCGCATCATAGTCGTTTTCGAATTGACGCATCATATCGGCGTTTACTTTCGTATTGGTGATAAAATTCACCCCAAGACTTCGTACCGCTTCAATATCTTGATTATATTTGTCAACCGGCATACGATATTCCGGAACCCCGACCGCTACCTCACCGCCGAGAACCGGGAGCTCTTCGTAGACATCGACATCGATTCCGTCCAGTGCCAAATAATAGGCACCTGTAAGCCCCGCAGGACCCGCACCGATAACCGCCACTTTTTTACCGATTGAAGGCTTTTTCTCGCTCGGATGAAAGAAACCGAAACCGTGATCCGTTTCGTAATCGGCACCCAAACGTTTGAGTTCCATGATCGAAATCGGCTCGTCCAGATTCGTACGGCGGCACTCCGTCTCACACGGATGCGGGCAAACACGTCCACAGGTATGTGCTAACGGCATCGTTTGGCGGGTCGCCATTAACGAATCATCAAATCGTAAATCGCGAACACCCTCGATATAGGCCGGAATGTCGACATGCGCCGGACAGGCATCCATACACGGTGCGGTGATTTTAGCAATGTAACTGGTATCTTCCAAATGGTAATGTTTTGAGGGTTTTTGGTTCTCGATACACGCCATAAAATCTGACTCAAAATGGCTCATCAAATCCAAAAGCGGATTCGGAACCGTTTTGCCGATTTCACATTTAGAGGTCTCCTGCATCGTTTTGGAAACCTCTTTGAGATGATCCATATCCGCTACTGTCCCTTCTCCTCTGGCGATTTTATCGAGTAAGTCGTATAAGATACGTCCACCCCATCGTCCCGGTGCACAGCGCCCGCACGCTTCGGAATAGACCTGATACTGCGCCGCGTATTCTGTTGCCAGACGGACTACGTCGACATCAGGATTAAAAAGCGCTACGCCGTCCCAACCGATAAACGCTTTGGAATGGGCGTGTTCATTGTATTCCAACGGAAGGTTATAAGCAGAATTTTCCCAAGCATCGTCAGCTTTGCCGATGTTGTTGATTTGCTCACCCCGCCACGTGGAGAAATAGACTTTACTCACAACGTTTCCTTATTTCTTGACCACAATGGTCCAGTCGGCTTCGTTGAATTTCAACGAGTTCATGAGGGAGCACCCAAGCTCTTTAACCAAATCAGCTGATTGTTGTACCGACGTAAAATCACCGATCTCAAATAAGAAAATCGCAACTTCACCGCTAGCAGTTTCATTTTTGATAATCTCGGACATGCGGCCTGTAAAATTTTCTTTCAAATGACGTAAATCGTAACGTTTCACTGCATGCTCCTTTTAGCGGTCTACTTCACCGAAGACGATATTGGTCGTCCCGATGATAGATACAACGTCCGGAATGTAGTGACCCGGCAATAAGTCGGTCAAAATCCCTGTGTGCCAGAATGACGGCGCACGGAGTTTTAGACGATACGGATATGCTCCCCCCTGACTGTTAATGAAATAGCCAAGTTCTCCCTTCGGAGATTCGGTCGCAACATACACTTCTCCTACCGGAGGGCGCATCCCTTGTGTCACAAGGACAAAATGCTGCATCAACGAGTAGTTTTGGGTCATGATATCGATTTTCGGAGCCGAGATGTATTGCGGTGCATGCGCCATCAATTCAGGGCCTGTCCCCTCATACATATCGAGTACTTGGTACAAGATTTTCGCCGATTCGCGCATCTCTGCCATATAAAGTTTATAACGGGCGTAGTTGTCCCCTTTATCGGAAACCGGAACGTTGAAATCGACTTCGTCATAAAGCTCATACGGCTCTTCTTTACGGATATCCCACTCAACGCCCGACGCGCGGAGCATAACTCCCGAACAACCCCAGCTTAGGGCCATCTCTTTAGAGATTACACCGACGTTTTCCATACGCATTTTCCAAATACGGTTAGTATCTAACAAATCTTCGTAATCTTTCATATTCTCCGGCAATTTATCTAAGAACTTGCGAAGATCGGCGATAAAGTTATCCGGTAAATCAAGAGGAACACCGCCGATACGAACTGCCGCATGGGTCAAACGGGCACCGCAGTAGTCTTCGATCAAATCCATTAGATATTCGCGTTCGCGGAATGCAAAAAGGAAAATTGTCATCGCTCCGATGTCGAGCGCCGTTGTCGCCAACCAGAAAAGATGCGACATCAAACGGTTGGTTTCTAAAAGCATCATGCGGATTACTTTCGCACGGCGCGGTACTTCAAGTCCGATTAGACGTTCTACCGCCAATGCAAACCCGTAGTTGTTCGAACTCGATGCGATATAGTCCATACGATCCGTTGTCGGCATAAACTCGTTGTAGATCATGTTCTCCGCCATCTTCTCCATACCGCGGTGAAGATATCCGATATCCGGATGGGCTTTGGTGATCTGCTCTTGCTGCAAATGAAGCATCAAACGCAATTGGCCGTGAGCCGATGGATGCTGAGGCCCGAAATTGAGGATTAACTCATTATCGTGCCGATCAAAGGTAATGTTTTCGAAAAAAGGTCTTAATCTATTGGATTGTTGCATACATGATCCTTAACGGTCGCGATCAGAGATCACGACACTCTTCTCTGCGTCAAATTTTTCGATGAGGAACACACCGTCGCTCTCTTGGTAACATAGCGGAGTATCCGGTTCGCCTTGGCTGATATCGGCACCGCGCGGCACTTCGTGTCCCAAACGGGCAAAACGTTCGGTGTCGTACCGCTCGACACGTGCAGGATCGCGGTTTTCCGGTCCGATAATGTCGCGGGCTTCTTTACCGAACAACTTATCGACTTCATACCATTGGGCGAATTCGTCCCCTTGAAGCGGATAGGTTTTTCGAAGCGGGAATCCTTCCCAATCATCCGGCATCAAAATACGTTTCATGTACGGATGGTTATTGACAACCACACCGAACATATCGTACATTTCTCGCTCGCTCCAATCCGCAGAACGGAACAGTTTTTCAACGCTTTCAATCGACTCTTTTTCATCGATTTTGCATTTTACGCGGACACGTTTGCGTTTGCTCATACTGAGCATTTGGTAGAAAATCTCAAATTTTCCTTCCGTAGCCAACCAATCGATCGCAGACATTTCAGAGAGTTGATTGTAATCAAGCTCATCTTTCATCAGTTTAATCACATCGAAATTGTCTGCGGCGTTGATCACGACAACCATCTGCCCGACTTGGATATACGCATCCAAAACATCGAATTTTGCTCTGATCGCTTCGAGATCCGCAGCAAAAACGGCATCTTCATTCACATCACTTTTCGCTACTTGCGGAGCAACCCAATAGCGATCAGTATAATAGGGCTTTTTTTGTACATCGTCTTTAGGGGTGTAAGCTCTCATTACATCAGCCTTTTTGGTTTTTGAGCACGTGATGCACTCTCTTTACGAATTTTTTGCTGCAACAGCAATACTGCATATTGCAAGGTTTCAGGACGCGGTGCACATCCCGGCAAATACAAATCGACAGGGATAACACGGTCTACCCCTTGAACCGTTGCATAGGTATTGAACATACCGCCGGTATTTGCGCATGATCCCATCGAAATAACCCATTTAGGTTCCGTCATCTGATCGTACAAACGGCGGATAAACTCCGCATGTTTTTTTGTCAAAGTTCCCGCAACGACCATGAGTTCCGCTTGACGCGGAGAAGCACGGAAAATCGTACCGAAACGGTCGAAGTCGTAACGCGATGCCCCGGATGCCATCATTTCGATACCGCAGCACGCCAAACCGTACGTCAATGCCCAAATCGAGTTTGACCGACCCCAGTTGACTACTTTGTCGATCGTTGTCAAAGCGACGGGAAGTCCGCCGTCTTTGAGATAATTTACTTGATGTTGTGCCATTCGAGTGCCCCTTTCTTCCACGCATAAACGAAACCGATTGCTAAAAGCAAGATGAACATCATCATCTCAACGAATCCGAACCATCCCAAAAGCTTAAAGTCAATTGCCCACGGAAACATAAAAACAATCTCTACGTCAAAGAGCAAAAACAATAATGCGAACAGATAAAACTGCGTCGAGATACGGTTCGGTTGTTTTGTCACTTCCGGTCCGCATTCGTAAACTGTCAGCTTAAGCTTTTCAGTGTCTTTAGCCGCTAATGCGCGGCTGGCTAAACGTGCGATGACGGTGGTAGTGTAGAATGCACCAAACGTCAACACGAACAGTACAAATACCCCAAAATAAGGATTTGCTACTTGGTAATGCTCCATAATTCCGACCTTTTTGTGGTTGATGGCATATCCCGGTTCGATAGAAACTTTCCCCATAGGATACGGTTTTACGTAAAAACAGTTATTGCACTATAACAAAAAGAGAATTAAAGCAACCCTTTAAGGGTTTATCTTTTTTTATTCGTGTTACTATTATAAACAAATAAATTGTACGTTTTATGCATTAGTGTCCAATTTAGTAACATATTTTACTTCAAGTTTTACAGATGTCACTATTTCCTACACATTGTGATAGTCATTTTGACTAAATTCTGGAGAAAAATATCAAAAAGTGGGGATTATCGGAAAGTCAGGGTCAAAAGAGCGTTCTTTCGACCTGGAAATATCGGAACGTCTTATTGTTTTTCCTGCAGCATTTGATCCAGCGTCGCAAATACGCCGTTGCTCGCAAGCTCCATCTCTTCAAATACTTTGACAAGACGCTCAGAACCGATACTTTCGGTTTTCATCAGATCAAAAATTTTGTGGGTCGAATTATGGACGATAGAGTGCGGTGTTTCAAGCGATGTGTAACTGGAAGTTTTTTTGAAAAACTCTGCCCCTTCCCCCTCATAATACCATTTGCCCAGACGGCAGTTATGATGATCGACAAACGCAAACTGCTCTTTACCGGTTATGGCGGAGAGATAAGTATTAACCTTCCATACGATATGATCGAGTTTCGCCAGACTCATAAATACCCGCTCTGCCGTATGTTCGGTATTAATGAATGTCTTTCGCATCAACTGTGCGTTTTCTTCCATATTGGCATTAAAGGTCAAAATCGATTCGTTTGATTCTTGGATATTTTCCTGAACTTCGTCAAATTTTTCTCCGATCGTCGTAACGTCTTGTTTCATCGATTGCAAGGAGATATTAATTTCGCTAATTGCTTTATCGGTGCGATCAGCCAGTTTACGGACCTCGTCTGCTACGACCGCGAAGCCTCTTCCGTGTTCACCCGCACGCGCTGCTTCAATCGCCGCATTCAACGCCAAAAGATTTGTCTGGTCGGAGATATCTTTGATCAATACCAAAATATTCGCCACGTCTTGCGCCCGTTCCGATAAGGCATGTACCGTTTCCATCGAATCGGCGGCCAGATGGTTAAGTCCGTCCAAAGTCGCGGAGATTCCGGAAGCTTTTTGCCCAAGCTCAACAATATTTTCCAATAAAGAAGTGGACTGTGCAATGTTTTCTTTGGAAGCGGAGACCGATGCAGCCATATTCCCCTGAATATCAATGAGATTCTTTTTAAGCTGCTCGTTTTGATACGTCATCATTATCGATGCGTTGTCGCATTTGCTGTGATCTGATTGTTTTTCAATCACTTGCTCTTGTTCGCGGAGACGCTCATTTAATCTTCGGTTTTCGTCCCGAAGATTTTCAACCTCTTTTTTAGCGGTTTCCAACTCTTCTCTTAAAACTGAATCATCATTAAACCAACCCATAGCCCATCCCTATTTATCACATTTTTTTTACCGATTTTCGATTATACCCTGCCTCTTAACAATATACAATCGGGCAAGTTTAATTTATCGAATAATGTGATACTTATGTGATTTAATGGTTGATGAAACCGACCGATTTTTCCCCTTCGAAACTGCCGGAACGCTCTTTATGTATTTCAGCCGTAAAATCTTCAAGTCTAAATGTCCCTTCGGCTCTGGCAGCGACGTGATAGGCCGTATTTTTGACAATCAGATTGATTTGTCCTCCGGTCAACGGATAAGAAGCCAGTTTTTCGACATCAAACCCCTCTTCATACGGAGCGTTGGGAGGAAGCATCATCTTCCAGAGTGTCAGGCGCTGTTTCTGATCCGGTTTTTTAAACTCGATTTTATAGTTGAAACGGCGTGAAAATGCCTGATCGATGTTTTCTAAAAGATTGGTTGTCGCAATCAAAATACCCTGAAATTTCTCGATCTGCTCCAGAAAAATATTCTGCATCTGGTTATGCATCTGATCGGCAGACGAACCGATACCGGCCGAACGTGCGGAGAGAAATTGGTCTGCTTCATTTAGTAACAGTATCGGCTCCGTTTTGGTTTGTTTGGTCAGATCGGCATAGGTATCAAAAATTTTCCGGACATTCTTCTCCGATTCTCCGACATACATCGACAAGATTTTCGAACAATCAAAACTAAGCACCTGCCGTTTAAGCGAACGGGCAAGTGAATGTGCCGTCAACGTTTTACCCGTCCCCGGAGGGCCGTAGAAGATGATCCGCGCATCGATCCCCGCTTTTTTGTCTTTAATCCCCCATTCATGAAGCCGTGCGATCACTTCACGATCAAGCTGGCGCATGAGATTTTGCAGGGTCTGTTCCGTCGTCGGGTTGAGAACTACGTTTTCAAGCGACGTCGTCGGTTCGATCAACTCAAAAATCTCCTGCTCTTTGATCAGCATGTCAAGTTTGAGCTTACGTACTTTTTTCTTTTTCTGCGGGTGCATGATCGACTGAAGCACCTCATCGACAATGTAAAAAGCACGGCTGATTCCGCCGAACGGGTTTAGCATCTCCTCGTAGTCAATCACCTCTTCATTAATCAGACGGGCGCCGTCTTCGAGAAGAGCGCGGTTTTTGATCCGCTCATAATCGTCAAAACTGATCAAATCGATCAGAGTGTTCATCTCCCGAAGATTCCCCTCGGTCGCGCTGTATTCTTCTTTGAGCAAAGCCAAGAAAATGACCTGTTCTTTCGGTTCAAGTTTCTTTTGTTTGAAGAATCGATCCAAAACGACATCCAACGATGTTTGCGCGATCCGCTCATCGATCCGTTTCTCAAGGAGATCGAGCTTGTTTTGGATACGGTTGATCCCTAACGAATGTTCGTTGCCGTTGTGACGGATAATCGACATTTTCTGATACAGCTCGATACGGAAAAACTGGTCTTGGAGGTATTCGAGATGATCGGCATAGGGTTTGATATCCGGCAGCGTCATCTCCAGCGAACCGTCTTCGAGAAGTTTCATAAAAACCGATGTCAGAGCGACCGGAGTGTTATACAATTCGAGGTGTGACATATCGCTGATTTTTATCGGGGTAAAAGAGTGATGGGTGATCCATCCCAGTTCCAACAGTGTCTTGACCTCTCCGAAATGCTCCAGATACGAATAATCGTCCGCACCGTAGAGTTCTTGCAGCAGTTCGGCGACGATCACGTCTTCTTGTGACTGTAAAAATTTCCGGGTCAAAAGCTGCAATATCTTTGCCTCTTCCACCGTACATTTGAGCTGTGAAAAGACATGCGTCTGTTCAATAGCGGTATTTTCTAAAAAATCGATCAAATATTTCAATGGTTTCCTTGTTGCTGCTGTTTAAAATGCCTTTGGAACAAAGTTCCGCATGGCTACGCTTGCCTCGTTTACGAAGCAGATTTATCTTTTAAAATTCTTTTGAGTACTTTGCCGGTAGCCGTCTTTGGTAATGATTCTACCACGGTAATGGTTTTAGGAATTTTAAATGCCGCAAGATGTTCTTTTAATTCACTTTTAATTTGTGAAGAGGATGTCTTTTCATACCCCTCTTCCAGCTCGATGTAAGCGATCGGAACCTCGCCGCTGTGCGGATCGCTGATACCGATCACCGCCGCTAGTTTTACCGACGGCAAAAGCATCATTTGCTCTTCGATTTGACGAGGATAAATATTGATCCCTTTGGAAATGATCAAATCTTTGATACGATCAACGATATAGATATAACCGTCTTCGTCGATTTTCGCCATATCTCCGGTTCGAAGCCACCCGTTATGAATCGCTTCCTCGGTCGCAGCAAGATTGTTCAAATACCCCTGCATAACGCAATCTCCCCGCACGATCAATTCTCCCACTTCTCCGATAGGAAGCTCGAGCATCTCATCGTCGACGACTTTAACTTCATATCCGTACAACGGCGGTCCGACGGAAAGAGTTTTTTGTCTTCCGATCGGATTGATCGCAACGGCAGGGGAACATTCGCTCAATCCATACCCTTCCAGCATAACCGCACGGCGGAAAGTCGATTCGAATTTATCCAGTGTATCCCGGTTTAATGCCGAACCGCCGGATATAAAACAACGAATAGAGTTAAACCACAAAAAGTACCACGGCAATTTAGCCCGGATCAGTGCATTATAGATATCCGGAACCCCCATGAAAATCGTGACCCTCTTCAAAAACGTCTGCTTTATAATCGTGCTGAACGGAAGAATCGAGGGGATGATGACAAACGAACCGCGCATAAAAAAAGGGAGTATCACCATGATCGCAAAGGTAAAAGAGTGAAACATCGGCAGATACACAATAAAACGGTCTCTCGGAGTCAGATTGAATCGTTCCTGCGCCGCTATCAAATTCGACATCAGATTTCGGTTACTGATCATCGCCCCTTTAGGATGGCCCGTCGTTCCCGAGGTATAAAAAATAACCGCAGTATCATCCAGATGTGAGGATGCAGAGAGATGCGTATGTAAAGCTGCATTCACCATTTCATCAAACACCGTATGCTTATGATCTTCCCTCGGTGCCCGATCGATCCAAATCGTATGCCGAAGCGACTCGACACTATCGCATAAGTCGGCTGTCTCTTTTGCCAATTTTGAACCTGTGATCAATACTTTTGCACCGCAATCATTCAAGATATAACGGTACTCTTCATTTTTGAGCATCGTATTGATCGGAACCGAAATCGCACCCAGTTTGTTGATCGCAAAAACACTTTGGACGAATTCGACGCTATTGGGACAGATCAGGGCGATAGTATCGTTTTTTGTTACCCCCAATAGTTCCAAAGCCCGTGCCGTACGATCCACACGCTCCAAAAATTCGCGATAGGTATACTTTTTCGTTTCGATAAAAATAACTGTTTTTCTCGGATAGGTCTCGACAGCCTCCGACAACATCCCATAAAAATTGTCGTACGGATACGTGATCAAAATCGGTACTCGACTCCTGCGGTGACCAGATAGACACGCGCATTTGAAAATTCGCCGTTAATGGAGCTATTGGCTACATCGCGGCTCTTTTTGACATCGAACAATCCGGACAAACCGACATTCCATTGCGAATCGATTTGATATCTTCCGCCCAACGATACTACCCATGCATCCGAGTCGGGAAGTTCATATCCCAATGTGTCGGCAGGAACCGGCGTTTCATCGTACTCAAGCCCGCCCATCCATGTCCATGCATCCATCGTGTGGGTCACACCGAAACGATAACTGTTGGAGTTTTCCCAGTTTTTTGCTTTCGGGTCATCAAAATACGGTGTTAAAGGGGCAATCGATACGGGATAATTAAAATCGAGCTGTTTGTATTTCGACCAAAACGTCCGTTCGTAAACCGCTTCTACCGTCGTTCCGGAACCAAACGTATACGCTGCCGCAAGATTTAACGCCGCGGGAAGGGGAATCGTTACGCTGACATCGCCGTTATATACGGGAGTCCCTATCGGAGCGCCGACATAAAGTTTGGCGTCTCCTTCCAGTGTCAGATCGATATTGGAACGGTAGGTTGCAGCCAATTTCCATGCAGATGAAGGCTTATACATGAGCGCGAGATTGTAGCCGTAATCAACGGAACTCCCCTCCATATCCCTCGAAACGGCTGCCGTACTTTTGACGACACCTTCGCTCGAAAGTACACGAAATCCCACTCCGAAGCTCACGGTATCACTCAACGCAAACGCAACGCTAGGGTTGATCTCGATCGTGCGCAGCGTAAACTCTTGTGCCGTCGATCGCGGTACGATATCGTCCCACCGTTTCGACAATCCTGCCGGAATCACGACGCTTAAACCGACGCGAGCACTACTGTTTCCCAACTTTCCGGACGCATAGTGAAGCGTCGGAATCAGATAATTTTCTCTTTTTGAACTGTATTCCCCGCTCACTCCGGAAAAATCGATCGGAGGAAGCCCGATATAGGTTGCATCTGCTTCGAAAAATCCGACATCATCGTTATACACCATCGCCGCAGGATTATAATAAGCCGCATCGGCTCCGTGGGCATTAGCCACATATGCGGCACACAGTGCCGTCGCATTCACGGAGTTCTCGGGTATTTTATACCCTCCAGCCACCAAAGTTGCCGAAGCGATGATCGATAATGTCGCAACTCTCATTATGTCTCCATGGAATACAGAAGTTTAATCTCCTCGGCCCATATCGTTTCATCGATGGTCTCCAATACCAACGGAATATCATCCATCCGAGGATCGTTCATGATAAATCCGAATGCATCGAGCCCTATTTTTCCTTTGCCGAGAGAATCGTGCCGGTCGACATGACTCCCAAGATCGGGTTTCGAATCGTTGATATGCATCCCTCTGAGATAGTTGAATCCCACTATTCTATCAAACTCTGCCCATGTTGCATCATAGGCCTCGCGCGTTCGTATATCGTAACCAGCGGTAAACATATGACACGTATCGATACAGACACCGACGCGGGATTTGTCCGCTATACGCTCTATAATGGCGTTTAAATGTTCAAATTTCCAGCCCAGATTACTCCCCTGACCCGCCGTATTTTCAATCACGAGAGTGACACCTTCGGTAACACTTAGTGTCTCGTTCATCGAGCTTGCAATACGCTCGATGCACTCTTCCTCACTGATCTGTTTGAGATGGCTCCCCGGATGAAAGTTCAAACGATCCAATCCCAACTGCATACAACGGCGCGTCTCGTCGATAAACGCTTCGAGCGATTTTTGCCGTTTGTCCTCTTCGGGATGACCGAGATTGATCAGGTACGAATCGTGCGGGAGGATATGTTTGGGGAGGATTCCGCTTTTGGTGAGGTTCTCTTTGAACAGCGCTATCGTCTCCTCATCCAGAGGCTTTGCCGCCCACTGTTTTTGGTTTTTGGTAAAAAGGGCAAACGCTTTTGCCCCGATCGCCATCGCATTGAGAGGGGCGTTAAAGACACCGCCTGACGCCGAGACGTGAGCACCTACATATTTTGACATGAATATTCCTGATAGTTTTATCTCGGCATTCTACCGAAGTTTCCGAATCTTCTCCGCCGCCTCTTCGAGTACATCGAGCGGTTTAGAGTAGCAAAAGCGGACCATATTTTTCCCCGAATCGTCGTGGTAAAACGCCCGTCCCGGAACCGATGCAATCCCTGTTCTCTCTAAAATTTCCATCGCTTTTTCAAAATCATCATTACCGCTAACGTTACTAACATCAGTCATAACATAATACGCACCGTTCGGAACGCTCGGGTTCAATCTCGCATCGCGCAGCGCATCACAAAAAATGTCCCGTTTATGCTGATGAATGCGGGAGAGTTCGGCATAATAGCCGTCTCCCAGTTTTTCCAGCCCTTCCGCCGCGCCAATCTGCAACGGTGCGGGAGCACAGACGTAGATCAGATCGTTGAGCTGTGCCATCGCCTCGATGACATTCGCGGGAGCTATCGCGTATCCCAACCGCCAGCCCGTGATGCTGAAGACCTTGGAAAAGCCGGAGAGTACCACACATCGGTTTTTCAGACTCGGAACACTAAGCGCCGTTACATGCACCGCACCGTCATAGAGAAAATGTTCATACATCTCATTGGCAAACACGATCAGATCATGTGACTCGGCAAAAGTTCCTATCCGCTCCAATTCTTCTCGTGTAAAAACTTTTCCGCTGGGGTTGGCAGGGTTACAGATCACTATCGCGCGGGTTTTGGAGGTAACCGCAGCTTCAAGCGCCGTGATATCGAGATTCCATTGCGGCGCTTCGAGACGGACATACGTCGGTACCGCTCCGATCGAAAGGAGAGTCGAACGGTGATAGCCGTAATAAGGTTCGAACAAAATCACCTCATCGAGCGGGTTAAGCAGCGCCATGCACGCCGTGTAAAATGCCCCCGTCGCTCCGTCACTCACCAAAACCTGATTCGACTCGATAGCAACGTCATAAAATCGTTTCATCTTATCGGTGATCGCCTGGCGCAGACGGGGCAGCCCTTCCGTCGGGGTATAAGTATTAATCCCCTCATCCATCGCCCGTTTGGCACCGTCTATCACCTCTTTCGGAATCTCCAGATCGCAGACACCCTGTGCCATATTGATTCCGCCTACCGCATTGCAAGCACGGGTCATCGATCGGATCTCCGATTGGGCAATCGAACCGGAACGTTCACTCAGTCGCATTATTCTCCTTTAGATCGGTAATTTTTATCATCAAAGCGTTGAGCCGGTCTTTGAAATAAATTTCACCCCCTTTGCGGCGATAAATGATATCCATATCGTCGTTACGGATCGTCTGATACACAGCTCCTTTGCAGAGTTCTTCTTTGTGGTCGCCTCCGAAAATATCCGATCCCTGAAGAATACGGCGCATCGTATCCGCCGGATAATCGGGGTAGAGGTACTCTTTAACAAATTTTGCTTCGCTCATGCATCCGGCACTGACGCATACCTCTTTATCGATGGTAATTTTCTCGACTGCTACCCCTGCCGTGAAAAGTTCCACTTCGACTGCATCCCCTTCATGCCGGATATATCCCGTATCCGCAAATTTTAGTTTCGGGCTTTTGATTACAATCATTTTGGGCTCGCTGACGCTGTAATGCTTAGCTGCACATCCTCCCAGCAACAAAGCCGCAACTGCACTAACCCATAGGATAAAGAATTTTGGCATGTACTTCGTCCAGCTTTTGTAAAATTTCATTGCTCAATATCACATTCATCGCCGATAGCGACGCATCTAATTGTTCGGGTGTCGTCGCACCGATAATCGTCGAAGCGACAAAATCAAACTGCTTACTCCACGCGATTGCCATCGTTACCGGATGCAATCCGGCTTCATGAGCGATACGGAGATATTCCTGAGTAGACGCAAGCGTTTTATCGTTTAGAAACCGTGCCGCCATCAAACGCTGCCGTTTGTTCGGTGATTTGACATAATCGCTGAAACGGCCGTAGGTCTCCGCGTCCTGATTGTATTTACCGCTCAGCACCCCCCCCGCCAAAGGCGAATACGGAAGAAGCGAAATCTTCTCTTCACGGCATAATGCTCCGATCTCGGTTAAATCGCGGCGGTTGAGCAGTGAAAAATTGTTTTGGATCGACTCGAAGCGGGCCAATTTTTCATATTTGGAGACCATCAGTGATTTCATTGTTCCCCGAGCGCTATCATTGGAAGTTCCGATATAACGTACTTTTCCGCTTTGTACCAGTGCGTCAAATGCCCGCATCGACTCTTCGATCGGGACGACCGTATCGGGCCAGTGCATCTGATACAGGTCGATATAATCGGTACCGAGCCGTTTGAGCGATCCTTCTACCGCCCGTTCGATATGAAACCGGTCAATTGCCGTATAACCGTGACGAATCGGTGGAACGAACCAACCCGATGCCGCACCGGCCACTTTGGTCGCCAAGATAAGACTTTCGCGCGGCTTGGTTTTGAGCCATCGTCCCACCATCTCCTCAGTCAAACCTGCCAGCTTTTCTTCGGGCGGGACGGGATAGAGTTCTGCCGTGTCGAAAAAATTGATTCCCGCTTCGTAGGCTTTGTCCATAATTGCAAACGCGTTTTTTTCATCACATTGACTCCCGAACGTCATTGTCCCCAGACAAATCGGCGATACGCGCAGACCGCTGCGCCCGATATAACGGTATTCCATAATATGCTCTTTTTATAAGGTAATAATTTTGTAATTGTATTCTACCGTTATTTGAGCTACAATTAATTTCACAAAATTAACACAGGATAAAACTATGGAAAATGTTCTTCGTGACGCACAAAGCCGTTTTCAAGAGATTCATAACCTCCTTAATATAAACGGGCTCCGGGATGCCGCCTATTTTACACAACTCAGCATTGCTACCGAAGAGGCTTATGTACTTATGAACGAAGGGATGTGCGCAAATACTTCCGTGTGCAGCGAATGTGCCGAACACCGTGATTTCATCCGTTCATTATTGGACGTGTTAAGTATTCTCGAAACCGATAGCACTTCTGCCGATGCCCACGCAAAGACATTGGCACACTATTCCGAACGGGTTGCTAAAATCCTGAAAAATATAGGAGCCGTTCTCGCTTCCTAAATATCCCCATTTTCCATCTCAGTGTAGCGTATTGCCATATTTTAGCCTCCTATACGTTACCTTCTCTATACTGCCGTTATGAAAATACATATTGACCTCGATTGTTTTTTTGTTTCGGCGGAACGTACTCTCGACCCTTCCCTACTCGGCAAACCCGTAGCGATCGGAGGGAGAGGCGATCCTTATATTTTTTCACGAAACCGTTCCAATCAGGAGCTTTTATTGGATAACGGCGGTGCTTTTGTCGGCAGTTTTTTTCACCGTTATCAGGGAGATGATCTTGCTCAATTCGTCGATCCCGACGGACGGGTGCGCGGGATTTTGACAACCGCCAGTTATGAAGGGCGTGCCTACGGTATCCATACCGGTATGAGTATCCGCGAAGCACTGATACGGTGCCCGCATCTCATCATCAAAGGGCCGAACATGGGTTTATACCACCGATTATCCCATCAGCTTTACCTTTTTTTACAGGAGAGAATTCCGTTTATCGAACAAGCCAGTATCGATGAGTTTTACGGAGATTTGGACGGATGGATCGAGGATGAGGAGATCCCCGAATACATCGATTCTCTCCGCCATGCGATCAAGCGCCATCTCAATCTCCCCGTCTCTATCGGTGCCGCCCACTCCAAATACATCGCTAAACTCGCTACCGATACGGCCAAACCGTTCGGATGCCGCACCCTCTATCCAAGCGATGTCTACCCCTTTATCCAAACACTCTCCGTCTCCAAATTCCCGGGACTCGGTAAAACGATGACCCGATTGTGCAATACCTATCGCATCAAAACCCTGGGCGATCTACTCCGTGCAAAACCGCTGGTATATTCATGGGGGCCGTATGCACAGGCGATCTACGAACGCGTTAGAGGAAATGATTTAGGGGAGCTTATTCTTCATCCGCCGCGTAAATCGATCGGCATATCGAGAACCTTTGATCCTATCGACAACCGTGACGAAGCCCGACGCCGCATTGCTATCCTCGCCCGTCATCTGGCCTATGCAATCAAACGTCTCGAAGTCTACCCGACGACGTTTACTCTGAGTATCCACTATCTCCACCACCCCCGTGCGCACCACTCTATAACCGAAACGCGTCTGTTTAACGAACGGCGCTTCCGAGCTTTGTCGTTGGAATCGTTTGCCTCTGCGGATCTTCATCCCCATAGTCCGATTAACCATTTAGGGCTGAGTGCTTCGGCGTTTAGTGCCCACACGCGCCGTGCTTTTTCGCTGCTCGATTATGAAACGGATGCGGAAGCACATGCATTCGACGATGCAACACGCAAAATCAGGGATAAATACGGTCTGGATAGTCTGCGATGGGGAAATGAGCTATAATATCTCTCAATGGATAGAGTGTTACTAAGCGATTTTTTTCACCTCAACCTGCCGCGAGACATGGAACAGTGTATCGAACTGTTCTCAATCTTCGGAGGATATACCGAACCGATCGACTGCGACGAGCCGATCGAGGCACTCATTATCCGCCATATTCTTATCCCTTTCGAGTCCCATCGCGAACAGCTTCTCGCCCCGCTTCATGACGACCCTCTCTATCTCAAACTGCTGCATGCGATAGCAGTCGGCGACCGGCGGCAACAATCAGCTTATCGTCGTGCCCGAATCGGCAAAGAAAAAGGGGGAGAAGCTTTCGATTTCCTCCGTTACAACGGTTTTCTTTCTCTAGAACGTTCCCGAGAAACTCCTCTGGTACGGGCACATCCGAAACAACGGTTTAAAAAAGAGATCGAACATCACCGGATTTCGCATAAGCTCCGTTTTACAACCCCGTTTTTACGGTTTTGGTTTGCCTTCGTAGAACCTTTCACCTCCTCTATACGCGAAGGAAACTTCATCCCGTTCATGGATAATTTTCATATTCACGGCAACGCTTTTGTCGGATTTGTATTCGAAGAGCTCTGCGATCTTTATATACGCGATATTTTAGCCCCAAAATTTCATGCCGACATCCTCGATTCGGGAAGTTACTGGGACAGGGAAGTTGAGATCGACTTGCTAAGTGAAACGATGGAAGGGGAAATATGGGTCGGAGAATGCAAGTGGACCAATCACAAAGTGAATAAAAAAGAGCTCCGTAAGCTTGAAGACAAATGTGTGAAAACCGATATCGTCCCCGATAAAATATTTCTCTTTACCAAGCGGGGATTTTCGAACGAACTGCTCGATTTGCGGGATAAACGGATATTTTGTTTTACAGCAGAAGAGCTCACTCTCTTAACTGACCGCCCGTAATGCGCCGTAAGCTTCTTGGATTAATTGAAATTTTTCGGTGTACTTGTTGATAATCTCAGGACTTTGTTTTTGGACACGGTCGGGATGATAGCGTTTAGCCAGCTGACGATACCGTTTTTTCAAATCTTCGGATTTCGTACCGACCGGAATCTCAAAAATCGCATGATAGCGGATCATTTTATCGATTGCATCGCTGCCGAATCCCCACCCGCGGAAATTGCCGTACAATCGGCTCATAAACTCATCGTCATATCGGTAGTTGATTGTAAAATGGAGAACTTCACGTCGGTTCAGCGTCTTTTCTAAACGCATTTTTGCCGAGGGGGTACCGACATTAATCAAAAGCGTCTTCGGTGTGGAACTTAAAACAAGGTTGGAAAGCTGCTGACGAAGGTAGCGCATAACCCATCGATTTTGAGCACTAAAGGTAAACTCGACACGATCAGGACCGTACGCGTACAGCTCGACATCCACTTTTTCACTTTGACGATAAGGTACTTCGATCCGTACGGCAGCCGTTTTACATCGTTTGAGAGATCGGCGATAAAACGAGTCGGAAAGCTCATGCATTTTAGTGAAACGGCCACTTAACTCTTCCAAAAACTCCTCTTTTTTATCAAGCGAGTTTTCGTTGTTCAAGACCAAAACACCGTTATCGAGAAAAAGGGTATTTTGGATATGGTGATCGAAAAACTCCTCCATCCACTCCTCTTCGAGCGTATTGGAGCTCCCTTGCACAAAGATAGCGTTATTACGTAAAACAACTTTCACGGCAACCCCCGTTAGTGATTCTTACCTTCACTAAAGCAAAAGAAGTTCCAAAAGTTATTTTTTTACAATCTCTCCGTAACACTCTGGACGGCGATCGCGTATTAATCCCCAATAATGGCGGTGTTCACGAATCAACGCGGGATCAAATTCGCTGTAGAGAATCTCCTCTTTATCCCGAGAAGCTTCGGCGACTTTCGCACCCGTATGATCGGTGATAAAGGATGAGCCGTAAAACGTGAGAGTACAACTCTCTCCCACCTCTTCGCCGATGCGATTAGCGGCGATAACAGGGATGATGTTCGCTGCAGAGTGCCCCATTTGTACCCGTTGCCAGTGCGACGCAGAATCGACACCGATCTCCGGTTCGCTTCCGATAGCCGTCGGATAGAAAATCATATCGGCGCCCAAAAGGGTAAGAGATCGTGCCGTCTCCGGGAACCACTGATCCCAACAGATACCGACACCGACATTCCCGAATTTGGTTTCCCATACTTTGAATCCGGTATCACCCGGCTCAAAATAAAATTTCTCTTCGTATCCGGGACCATCGGGAATATGGGTTTTACGGTAATTTTCCATTACGGTGCCGTCCGCATCGATCATCACGAGTGAGTTGAAATAACGCTCCCCGTCCCGCTCGAAATAGCTGATCGGCAACACGACACCGAGTTCTTTGGCCAAAGCACTGAAGTGAGCAATCAACGGATTGTTTTGAAGTGGCTGTGCCCAAGCAAAATATTTCTCGTCCATATCTTTGCAAAAATAATACCCCTCAAACAGTTCAGGGATCAAAATAATATTGGCACCGAACTCTGCCGCGTCACGTACCATCGATTCCGCTTTTGCAACATTGGAAGCTTTATCTTCACTCATCTGCATCTGTATCGCCGCGACTTTTACCATGATTCCAACCTCATAAAATACTTTTCTAAATTATAACGGAGTGCTTATTAAATCTTAAACATTACAGTGTTATCCTATTGTAATAAACGTCTCTAGTAAGGAGTCTACTATGAAAATTGATACCCAGTACAACACGCTCCCTCAGATGAACGCCGAATCCTCAAAACGGGATAAAACGCTCGAAAAAATTGCTGCCGCTACCGAACTTAGCATGCAAGACAGCGCGTCGAGAACGATTGCAGATATGCTCCAAAATGAGATTTCGACTATTTCTCAAGGGGTTATGAATGCGAATGACGGTATCTCGATGATGCAAATCAGCAGCGGGACGCTCAACAGTCTCAGCGATCAAACGCAGACACTTAACGATTTAAGCGTCCGTTATAACAGCGCATCGTTAAATGACACTCAAAAACAGGCATTGCAAAGCGAATTTAATCGAACAACAGAATCAATGCAGCAAAGCATCGACAGTACAACTTTTAACGGTCAGGCACTATTCGGAAGCAATCTCTCATTTTCCCTAGGCAATTCAACCGTATCGACATCATTAAGCGGAATTTCGACAGGATCGCTCTCTATCGATTCTCAAGAGAGTATTCAGTCTTTCAGTGATACTTTGACTCAAGCCCGTTCGGATGTCGGCTCGACAACCAATGCTCTCGTCAGCTCATCAAACGCACTGCTTGACCAGATCAGTGCCGCTTCTGCCGCAAAAAGTCAGATTGCAGATACCGATTTGGCCAAAGCGATCACCGATTTCCAACAAAGCAATTCGAAGCTGAATACTGCGCAAATTGCAATGGTTCATCAACAAGACGCATTACGGCAAACTATCGGGCGATTATTGGGATAAAATAAACGATTAGAGAAAAGATGCTATGCCCGGCGGCATAGCGTAGGAAGAAGTTTTTTGGTTTTTAAAAGAGTAGGGTTTACATCCGGTCTTTGGCTTCGATTCCCAAAAGAGAAAGCCCCGTTTTAATAGAGAGGGCAACGACCAGAAGCAATTTAAGCAGTTTAGCTTCATCTGCTGTCCCGATAATTCGGGTATCATAATAAAATTTATGCAATCGCCCCGCCAATACTTTTAGATAGTCCGGCAGTTTTTGTGCTTGACGCGATTCAAACGCATCTTCGATAATCTCCGGCAATAACAACGCTTCAAACAACAATCCGTCGGCATCCGCGCTCAAATCGTGCAAATGAGCCGACATGATCTCTTCCATGCTCTTATCGCTTTTAGAGATCAATGTCTGAATACGGGCATGCGCATACTGGATATAGTAGATCGGGTTGGAGCTGTCTTGTCTTTTTAGCTCTTCGATATCGAACTCAAGTGCCGTATCGCACTTTTTAGATGCGAACATAAAGCGCAACGCTTCCGCACCGATCTCTTCGACGACATCGCTCATCAAGATAACCGTACCGGCACGTTTGGACATCTTAAACGGTTCACCGTCTTTGAGAAGACTTACCATTTGCGAAAGAAGCACTTCGAGCTTTGACGAGTCGTAGCCTAAAAAAGTAATAGCCGCTTTGACACGGGCAATGTAACCGTGATGGTCCGCTCCCCAGATATTGATATAATCGTCATATCCACGCTCGAACTTCTGGTTATGATAGATGATATCTCCCGCAAGATAGGTCGGGCGGCCATCTTCACGGACGACGACCCGGTCATGGTCATCGCCGAGATCGGAAGAACGGATGAAGGTTTTACCTTCGTTCACATAAACACCGCCATTCATCTTAGCCATGACACGATCCCATTCATCATAAAGCGATGCTTCGCTGACGAAGGTATCAAAATGAACGTTAATCGCTTTTAAGTCCTCAACAATAAGAGCTAAAATCTTATCTTTTGCCCACAGGGCAAGCTCTTTTTGACGGCTTTCATCCCGAAGCGCATCTTCTCCGAAAAGCGCTGCCACTTCTTTGGCAAGATCGCTGAGATACTCCCCGCGATAATATTTTTCAGGCCATTCAACATTCTCGCCCAATAAAGAGCTACGCCCTTCGAGTTGCAAAGAGACACCCAGTAAATCGATCTGATTCCCTGCATCATTGACGTAATATTCTGCCGTAATGTCATAGCCCAAATGGCGTCCGAGACGGAGCATCGTGTCACCGTAAACCGCACCGCGCGCATGTCCGATATGGAGCGGTCCCGTAGGATTGGCACTGACGAATTCCAAAAGGATCGTCCCTTTTTTATCGCTGCACCCGAATTCATCGCCGTGGCTCAACGCCCATGAAGCATACTCATCCAAAAAAGACTCGGAAAGGCGAAAATTGATATACCCTTTTACCGATTCTACCGCACTGAACATTGACTCGTTTTCAAACGAACCGGCAATCTCTTCGGCGATTGCCATCGGTGATTTACGAAGTTCTTTGGCTAGGGAAAAAGCTATAGGGGTAGCGAAGTGGCCGAAAGAACGGTCTTTCGGTTTTTCGAGGATAACGTCACAATTAAACTTATCGCGCAACAGCGCATTGACTCGCTGTTTCAACGGTTACGCTTGTGTCGTAGTTTTTGGAGCTTCGACGTTTGCAGTGGTTGTCGTTTCCATTTGTTTCGGTGCTTCTGGCGTTGCAGATGTCGTCGGTGTAGGTTCTTCTTCTTTCATCTCTTTTTTGAAATTACGAATCCCCTGTCCGATCCCTTTTGCAAGGTCAGGAATTTTTTTCGCACCGAACAACAAAATAACAATCCCGAAAATCAATAATAATTCGGTTCCGCTTGGCATACTCATAGGTCGAGTTCCTTATGTTAAAATTAGGTAAGGCAGTATAACTGCTCATTGCTGTAATCGTCCTTATGAAATTAAGAAGGCTTATAGAGCGTTTAGCTGTTTGCTTCCCACTGCTGGACGAATTCGTTGATTTGCAATGTCGGTATTTTCATCCGTGCCGCTTTGGCAATCGAGATAAGGGTTTCCGAAGCACTGTTCAAATCGTCATTGATCACTAAAAAATCATATTCGCTGATCCGTTGAACTTCCCTTTTTGCCATCTCGACACGTTTACTAATCACCTCTTCACTGTCGGTGGAGCGTTTGTGCAAACGCCGTTTCAACTCTTCCAAGGTCGGCGTCGTGATAAAAACCGAAGTAGTAATATCTCCCAAACGATTCTGTACGGCATCATGTCCCTGTACATCGATATCGAAAATTACCAGTTTTCCCTCTTTTAATGCCTTTTTCACAGGGTACAACGAGGTTCCGTAATAATTCCCATGCACTACAGCGTATTCCAAAAACATCTCTTCTTCGATTTCGCGTTTGAACTCTTCATGAGTCACGAAGTGATAATGAATGCCGTTGACTTCCCCTTCACGCATCGCTCGAGTCGTCGTAGAGATTGAAAAATAGGTCGGTCCGATATGATCGACTATTTTAGAGATTAGGGAACTTTTACCCGCTCCGCTTGGCCCTGAGAGGACTAAAATCGCTCCACTCGTGTGATTCATGCGCCGTTTCCAAAATTGATATTGATACTGATATTGAGCCCTTTAAGAGATTTGGCAACTTCTTCGTTCGATAAAGCTTTCAACAAAGCCTGAATCGCCTCTACTCCTTCCGCCGAATTTCCGGTTTTAACCTCTGTATCTGAACCAAACTCGTCGATAAAATCATCAATTCCGCTCGACTCGTCCATAGCTTCGTCTAATGCTTCTACACTGAGAGAGGTATGATCACTTATTCCGGCATGTATATCAATCTCCTCCTCTTCTTCCACCTCTTCGCCGACGGCAAGTTTTAACTCACGCTCATCTAACATATCCAACTCATCAAACCCTGCCAATGTTTCGTCGTCTGTCGACATATCGGGGAGAGCGATATCATCCAAAATAGCTTCATCGAGTTCCATCCCCGCATCAAGGTCTAACTCGCTCTCCAAAACATCCGGTTCCAACCCGTTTACCGCATCTTGAATTTGAAGTTCCAGATTGTCGAGTGCATCGTCATCCATACGTAATTCTTCTTCCTCTTCTTCGACTGACGGTAAACTCTCTTCCTCTTCGGCAAGAGGTGCGTCTTCATCCATTAATGCCAGTGCTTCGTCCAGATCAGCATCATTCAGCTCCATCTCTTCCGAATCATCCGTATTTTCCGTTTCCTCGATCATCTCCGGCAATTCCAAATCACCGAATTCATCTTCCTCTTCTACCGGAGAGCTTGCTTCAACCCTCGGCGTTTCTTCTTCCACGTCAAGAAGATCGGAAAAATCATCCGGAATAGCGATTTCTTCGTCAAAACTTTCCGGTGCGGCTTCTTCAGTTACCTCAGGAATAGATATCTCTTCTTCGGGACTCCATTCGTCACTTTCCGTCTCTTCCAACAAACCTTGAACCTCTTGTAACTCTTCTTTATCTAAAATTGCAGATTCAGGGAGATGATCGTCAAAATCGTCCAGATCATCCATATTCAACTCGCCTGTTAAATCGATCTCATCATCCAGATCACCGACGACTAAAGAGTCGTTTTCATCCAAGCCGTCTAAATCGATTGCATCAAACGTATCGGTTATTTCAGTGTTTAAATCCGGCAGCGACTCCTCCAGATTGATTGCATACAAAGGCTCCTCTTCCTCCATCGGTTCGACAGAGGGGATATCGGTCGGTTCAAACGAAGGTTGCGAAGCCGCTCCTGCTATTTTTTTCTCGATTTGGATGAACATATCGACCAGATCCGTCGGTAAAAACGGTTTGTTAATCACATTATCAAAGCCTGCCGGTACCGCATTTCCCCGGGTTGCCATCAAAAGGGTACTTTTATAGGTGATGTGCTCTTTCAGGGATTCGAATATCTCGTTGCTGTATAGAGCATCATCCACAATCAGCAAATCATATCCGCTCTCTTCAATCTCATCTACCGACCAGATAACGCTCAAGTCGTCCTTTGTTTTTTGCGCACTGAGAGCCACCAATTTTCGGACAACCGGATTATCGTTAAAAAGCAATATTTTCATGATCTGTTCGACCCCTTTAACCCGCCCTTGTTCTGACAAAAGCTTCATGGTATCATTGTAACTAAAAAAAAATTAAATGATAAAACTTCTTCTCTTACTTTTACCGTTGAGTCTGCTGCATGCTCAATCGGTTGTTTATCTTCTTCCCGATGAACAGAGCCGTTTGATACACGATATCAATCTAAAAGTCAAAACAGCTTCTTCGGATATTTTGCTCCTTACCCCTGCTTTTCATCACGCAGCAATCAAAAAAAGCATTTTAGCCGCGGCGAAAAAAGGGACTACCGTCAAACTAATCGTAAATGAGCCCAAAAACGATCCTGTGTATATGGTGCAATATGCGAATATCGATCTAATGCATTATCGGGAACGAAAGTTTGAAGGAAGCACTCTCGTCATCGATAAAGCGTTTCTTTGCACATTCCCCGAAGCGATCGATCAAGAGATTTTTTCAGAGCACCGTTCGCTTGTACGGTGCAGTGACGATCCCCGTGAAATCGATCTGATTCGCCGCACTTTACAATCGACTCTCTCCCATGCGGTCTCGTACTTAGAATAATTTCTCTAAAAAATTGTAAGCATCTTGAGTTTGGGAAGTAACAATCATTAATGTTCCGGCTAATGTCGCCATTAACACAACAAATGCAATAGCTATTTTGATCGGCATACCGATAACAAGCAAGTTAAATTGCGGCATCGTCTTCATCAACATCCCGAAAATGACATCCGCTAGCATCGATAATGCCGTAATCGGAAAAGCAATCATAAATCCGACGACGAACATATTGGTCATGGCATGCATAATATATTTAAATAATGACGCAGTCATCATAAATCCGCCCAAAGGGACGGAACTGATCGATGCGGATGCATACAGCAATATCCAATGGTGAAGGTCAAAGACCAACAAGATCATCAACGCCAATAAAGATAAAAACTGGCTGACAATCGGCATCGAGACCCCCGATTGCGGATCGATCGCCGAAGCGAGCGAAAAACCCATCATAAACGATATCTGTCCACCCGCAAACGTAATCACATGATACGCCAGTTGCAAGACAATTCCTACCGCAAGGCCAAAAAGCATTTCACCTAATATGGCTACCGTTAAACTCAATGCATCCGTAGGAATATTTAAAGGAGGAAGTGCCCCGAAGAAAAAGACGGTAAAGAAAAAAGACATCGCCGCTTTTACCGATATAGGTATATTCGCATGCGAAAAGATCGGAACGGCCATGAACAAGGCCGTAAAGCGCGTAAACAGCAAGATAAACGCTATCGTTCGTCCCTCGCTGAAAATTTCGGCCCATTCCATCATTACATCAATTCTAAGCGACCGTTTTGCATACGATACACATGAGTGCAACGTGAAGCTAATGCTTCGTCGTGCGTTACCAAAACCATGCCGGCATTATGCTCTTTTATATAATCTTCAAATATCTCCATGACTTCCAGCGCGGTTGCGTGATCGAGATTTCCGGTCGGCTCATCCGCAAAAATCAGACGCGGTTTTTTCGACATTACCCGTGCTATCGACACACGTTGCTGTTGACCGCCGGAGAGCTCGGTTACTTTTTGGTTGATCACATGGTCGATCCCCAATCGTTTCAATAAAAACGGATCAATCACTTCACCGGAAAGAAGCGCGGCCACTTCAAGATTTTCATAGGCGCTGAACCCTTTAAAAAGATAATGGCTTTGATAAATCATCCCCAAATCATTACGGCGAAGCTTTACCAACGATTTATCATCAAGTTGATAGATATCTTCGCCAAACAGTTCTACGTTCCCTTTCAGAGGGTATAACAATGACGAGAGAATGTGCATCAATGTTGATTTTCCGCTTCCGCTGACGCCGACGATGGCAATCGATTCTCCCGCATTAAGATCCAGCGAAATATCTTCAAATAAGGGATAATCAAAGGCATGCGATAATGAGGTAGCTTTTAAAAGTGTCATAGGGAAATTATAAAGGAAATTAGATTAATAAAGAGGAAAAAAAGAGGTTTCCCGCCAAAGCGGGAGGGAATCGTGAAATTCTGGGGCTTACGCCATTTGTGCAGCGACTTCGGCAGCGAAATCGTTGACTTGTTTTTCGATACCTTCACCCACTTCGTACTTGACGAACTCTACGAGTTCAGCCGTTCCGCCGTGTTTTGCCGCCTCTTTTGTGATCGCTTCCGCAACCGTCATAGAGTCATCCATAACGTAGTTTTGATCCAAAAGTGCAAGCTCTTTATCCAAAGTTGTATTGTCCGCTACGAAACGAGCCAATTTACCAGGGATGATGTTTGCCCAGATTTTTTCCGGTTTGCCTTCTGCAGCCAATTCCGCTTTGATCGCTTCTTCAGCCGCAGCCATAACAGCCGGAGTCAATTGTGACGCAGAGATGTATTGTGGAACGTTTTTCAACGGTTTTTTCAAACGCGCCAACTCTTCGTTCTCGGTTTTGATCGCTTCGATACGACCGATTGTTTCCGCTTCTACAAACGCAGGATCGAAATCTTTTGACGTAAGAGTTGTCCGTTTCATTGCCGCAGCGTGCATTGCAACGTTTTTAAGCATTCCAGCCATAGCTTCGGCTACTTTTGCATCCGAACATTTTGCCGCAACCAGAACACCTACACGACCGTTTGAGTGAACGTAACCGTTTACGCATCCGTTTTCACCCGCATTGAGGGTTACAAAACGGCGAGTTACGATTTTTTCACCGATACGTGCGACTTGAGCTGTAAAATACTCAGAGAACGTACCTGTTTCGTATGATGTTTCATTGAGTTCTTCAACCGTGCTTACACCCGTACTGAATACGTGTGCCGCAGTGTTTCCGACCAAAGCGATGAATCCGTCGTTTTTTGCAACGAAATCGGTTTCTGAATTGATCTCTACCAAAGATGCAGAAGTGAAAGTATCGGATACTTTAAGACCCAAAAGTCCTTCAGCCGCTACGCGATCCGCTTTTTTAGCGCTTTGCGCCATACCGCGGTCACGTAACCAATCTTTCGCTTTTTCCATGTCACCATCACACTCAGTGAGGGCTTTTTTACAATCCATCATAGGCGCATCTGTCGCCGTACGAAGGTCTTTTACCATTGCTGCTGTGATTTCTGCCATGATTACGCTTCCTCTGCTACAACTTCTTCAGCAGCCGCTTCAACCGCCGGCGCTTCAGATGCAACTTCTTCTTCTGCTACCGCTTCGTCGTTTCCGCCGTTGCGAAGTGCTTTACCTTCGTTGATCGCTTCCGCCATTTCTTTACAGAAAAGTTGGATAGAACGGATCGCATCGTCATTTCCAGGGATCGGAATATCGATAACGTCAGGATCACAGTTAGTATCGAGCGGAGCAACAACTTGGATTCCAAGGTTACGCGCTTCTTGAACCGCGATGTGTTCTTTTACCGCATCGATAACGAACATCATGTCCGGCAAAGTTTTCATGTTACGGATACCGCCGAGGTATGCAATCAATTTTTCTTTTTGACGGTCCATCATCAACGCTTCTTTTTTAGTCAAAAGGTTGATTTGTCCGTTTGCTTGCATCTCTTCGATGATGTCGAGTTTACGGATTGATTTTTGGATTGTCGGGAAGTTTGTCAACATTCCACCCAACCATCGGTTGTCAACGTATGGCATACCGCATGCAACAGCCGCATCGCGGATTGCAACGCGTGCTTGTTTTTTCGTTCCTACGAAAAGAACGGTTTTACCTTCAGCCGCAGCATCAACGACTTGTTGATACGCATTGCGGAAATAACGCAATGTTTTTTGAAGGTCGATAATATAGATGTTTTTACGAACACCGAAAATGTATTTTTTCATTTTCGGATTCCAACGACGTGTTTGGTGACCGAAATGCACACCGCATTCGAGAAGGTCTTTCATTGTGACCATAAGGGACTCCTGTATCAGAGAAATAGTTGTGTTCTTCGTTAGCTTGGGCGAGTGCAGACAGAGCCGATGATTCATCGGATGCACGAGAACGGCACAGACGCTTGCGATTTTTTTCCGTATTTATAGAGAAAATCGGGCGGATTATACTGAAACAGCTCTTAAATTTAGCTGTATTTAATATTGGCACTCATGTCACGTTTTTATCACACACTTTTTCCCCTATTCAAATTACTTTTATATAATTTTTGTTAATATCAGTTCCAGCAATGCACTGGCATTTACCGCAGAAGGAGAAATGATGAAAAAACGGATTATAGGTTCAGTAATCGCTGCATCGATCATCACCACCGGCGCCGTAGCCGATGATACGTTGATGCAACGGTTCGAAAAAATGGAAAAAGAGATGGCGGCACTGAAGGCTGAACTCAACGCAATCAAAGCGGAAAACAGCAAACTTGCCACACAGCTTTCCACTCCGAAATCAAGTGATTCTTCCGCACCGGTCGCTTCCGCATCTAAAATCAACGAAACGTTGGAAGATCTCCAAGATCAAATTTCCAGTATCAACAAAAAAACCAACGGCAACGCTTTGAAATGGGATGTCGATTTCCGCACCAGCGTAGACAATCTCAACTACAAAATGGCGGACGGTTCTACTCAGAAAAACGATGCGGTCTTCAGCAACCGATTATGGCTCAATATGAGTTACGCCGCAACGAAAAATTTGAGTTTCGTCGGACAGCTCGCCTATAATAAAATCTTCGGACAACGTTCTCTCACAGACCCGGCCACTGCCGGAATGGAAGGATTTGACTGGATCAGCGGCGAATCGGCATACGATGATACTCTGCGTGTCCGTTCCGCTTACTTTTTTTACACCGACGACGAACTGGCAGGTCTTGATATCCCATGGACTTTCAGTATCGGCCGCCGTCCTTCGACCGAAGGACATCTGATCAATTTTCGCGATGACGTCAAAGCCTCTTCGCCGTTGGCGCACACGGTCAATGTCGAATTCGACGGTGCCAGTGCGAAATTCGGAACCGAAGAGTTGACGGGGCTTAACGGCTCTTACTTCAAACTCTGTGCCGGACGCGGTATGAGCGATGCCGAACCGCGATTCAGCTCCGCACCCTACAGCAGTCAATCCACGGCAACCAATAACGTCGATATGTATGGAATTATCCTTGTTCCGTATGACGACAAACAGTACAGTGCAGGAATGCAATACACCTATGCCAATAATCTGATTGACCTTGCCAACCCTATGGTGCCGACAGACTTCAGTATGAAAACCGTCGGCGGGCTTCATACGGCAACAGCCTTTGCTATGGTTAACGGCATCGGAGACGGATGGAGCGAATTTTTGGACGATTCAATGATCTTTGTCAGCGGTGCAATGACTAAAACCAATCCTTACAATGGCGAGACGATGCTTGGCTCTTCTGACAGCAAAACAGGTTACAGCTATTGGATCGGGACGCAGTTTCCATCTTTGATCAGCGATGAAGGACGATGGGGAGTCGAATACAACCACGGCACCAAATACTGGCGTCCGATCACCTACGGCGAAGATACGATGATCGGTTCCAAACTGGCCGCCCGCGGAGACGCGTATGAAATCTATTTTACCGAGCCGCTGGTCGATGATATTTTAACCTTCCAGCTTCGCTATACCTATATCGACTATAAATACAGTGGAAGCAACGGCTTTTTCGGAAGTTCAACCGGTACTCCAATGAGTATGGAAGAAGCGCTTAATGCAGGTTATGGAGACAGTATTGTAGACAAAGCCCAAGATATCCGCGCATATATCCGCTATAAATTCTAAACAAAATCTCGCTTTTCGCGAGATTTACCCTACCAGCTTTGCCAGTTCTTCTTTTACTTTTGCGACATGATCTTTCACTTTTACATTTGTCCATGCCGCGCGTACAATCCCTTTCGGATCAATGATATAGGTTGATCGGACGATACCCATATACTCTTTACCGTAATTTTTCTTCATCGCCCATACGCCGTAATCTTGCATCATTTGCGTCGTCGGATCGCTTAGCAGCGTAATGCCGAGATTTTGTTTGGCAATGAAATTGCGGTGCGATTTAGTACTGTCTGCACTCACGCCGAGGATAATCGCCCCCATATCGTCATATGCATCCATCGATGCGCTGAATTCGCACGCTTCGGTTGTACACCCCGGCGTCGAGTCTTTCGGATAAAAATAAAGGACGATCCATTTGCCGCGTAAATCGCGCGAGCAAATTTCTACGTCGTCTTGGTTACTCAAACAAAAATCTGGGGCTGTGCTTCCTACTTCTAACATTGATTAATTCCTTTTTTTGATTTTATGTACTTTTCTTTTTAGTAAGAAAAGTACCAAAAGAACATACCATGATCCAAGAATGCTACGTTCCTCTCGGCACTACTGCCTTCGAAACGGCTCTTTGTGTTGGGTCATGGACATTTTATAGAATGACTATGGACTTGATTTCCGTCATCTCTTCGATAGCAAACCGGGGACCTTCGCGCCCGACACCGCTGAACTTGACACCGCCGTAAGGCTGAATGTCAAAACGCAACGTCGGCATATCGTTGATTACGACTCCGCCGCAGTCGAGTTCATCGATCGCTTTGGTCGTATGAGCAAGATTGTTGGTAAAAACCGAAAACTGCAACCCATACGGCGAATTATTCATCCGCTCTATTGCATCATCGATTCCATCGACCCGGACCAGACTCACAATCGGGGCAAACACCTCTTCGCAAACGATTTTCATCGACTCGGTGACATCGGCCATGACACACGGATAAAAAATGCGTCCGTCCCGCCGCGGCGGGGTCAAAGCTCTTGCCCCTTCGTTTATAGCACTCTCTACCCAGTTCATGGCGCGTTCAGCCGCCTCGTCATTGATAAGCGGTCCCAAGAAAGTCGCCTCCTCGTACGGAGAACCGACGACGAGTTTGGAGGTGGCTTCTCCCATTTTACGGGCAAATTCATCGTATACCGCAGCATCGACATAAATACGTTGCAAGGAGATACATACCTGTCCCGAGTTTACAAACGCACCGACAGCACACCGCGATGCGGCATACTCCAGATCGGCACTCGCATCGATAAAGGTGGCCGCATTTCCGCCGAGTTCCAAACTTACTTTCTTGATTCCGGCGCTGCGGGTTATGATATTCCCGACCCCTACCGATCCGGTAAAACTGACTACTCGGGGGATATCACTGCCGACCAAAGATCGGAAGAGCGTCGTGTAGGGAAAGAGTGTAGATCTCGG
>NZ_CALDDG010000035.1 GCF_937936435.1 uncultured Sulfuricurvum sp.
CGAAAACGCGATTCTAGCCGTAGAGATGTTCGCCTATCGGCTCAAAAAGCAGCTCGGTGCCTTTATGGCGACGATGCAAGGGGTAGATGCGATCATTTTTACAGGGGGAATCGGCGAACATGCGGCTGATATCCGCACTTTAGTCTGTCAGGATCTCGAACATCTGGGGATCGTAATCGACCCGGAAAAAAACAATGCCGGAGTTCAAGCGATACATCATACAGACAGCCGTGTCGCCCTCCTCGTGATCCCTACCAACGAAGAGCTGCAAATCGCCATCGATGTTCAGCAACTCCTGAATCTACACCCCTAAAATCGGATCTTAGCGGATATAAATCACGACATTATTGTTTTTAGTCCGGATTTTCAGCCACTCTTCGATTTGTACCTTTTCTTGCTTCGTCAACCGTTTCGGAGCATTGGCATTGAGTACCAGCCGATATTTGCTGAGATTATGCTCGGCCGCGCCCGGATCGTAGCTTTGAGAGAGGAGGACATCTTTGACTTTCGGAAACAGCGCTTCGAGTTCTTTGGGAACCGCGCTGAAATGTTCACGGTTGATATTGATCAAGGCGGCATCTTTTTTGAGCTTTTCAATCTGTTCCTCTTTAGTCTCCAATGCCGCTTGCGAGTTTTTGTACAACTCCGTCACAATATCCGCTTTGAGTGTCGAAACGTCCAAATTTTCCCGCTCACCGTTTTGATAGACTTTGAGTTTGGCATTTTCAAGCCCCGCACTCGTTAAACGGTTGCTGATATTGTTCAATTCGCTTTGGGGTACGTGATCACCGATCAGAAAAACTTTGATCAATTGCGTATGCGGATCGATTTTGACCTGAGCGACATTGGTGTTTTTAAAATTGAGCTGTTCGTTCACAAAACTGTTCGCTTTGGCTTTGAACACCTCTTCTCCAACAAGCTGATACGCCAGATAAGAACTTGGCAACATGGTCAAAACAACAATGACGGCAATATAGCGCTGGGCTCTTTTCGCTACATCAGGATCGACGTATTTTTTTTCGGCGACGCTGAATACCCGTACGACGATAAACGACGAGAGGGCAATAAAAACGAAATTAATCGTATAGAGATAAAAGGCGCCGAAAAAATAGTTCCAATGCCCCGTCGCCAATCCGAATCCTGCAGTACACAAAGGCGGCATTAATGCCGTTGCGATGGCGACACCGGGGATAACGTTGCTTTTTTCTTTACGCGTCGCACCGACGATACCGGCCAAGCCGCCGAAAAATCCGATCAGAACATCCCAAGCCGTCGGTGTCGTTCGCGCCAATAACTCCGATTGTGCCGTATCCAGAGGAGAGATCAAAAAATAGAGCGTGGAGGTCAACAGCGCGATAATCGTTGCAACGAAGAGATTTTTGAATGCGCGCCGGATAAGAGCAAAATCGTTGATCCCGGCTCCGTATCCGATCCCCATAATCGGCCCCATCAGCGGCGAGATCAACATCGCCCCGATAATAACTGCCGTGGAGTTGACGTTCAGACCGATGGAAGCGACGAAAATCGCAAACATCAAAATCCATAGATTACTCCCTTTCATGTGGATATCGCCGCGAATCCGCTCGTCGATGACCTCATCCTCGGCTTTATCGTCGGTCAAACTCAACCGTTCACGAATGATCTCCTTGAGGTTGATCCATACCCGATGTTCCTGCATCGTATTCATCCGTTCTCTCCTGCTCTTATCATTCTTTTACCGAATTAATAATAATCCCTCCTCGATTATACCCGCTCTGTCCCTATTTCATCATCATATGCTATACTCGCATTTAAAAAGGAAACCATAATGTTACGGCTGATGATACCGATCCTTTTACTCTTACTCAGCGGCTGTACACCGCAACCTGCACCTAAAGAAGCGTCATCAAGCGCATGTTTATCATCCGAACAGCTCTCACGCTATAGCTATAATTCCCTTTCGCGTGTCGCCGCACTGCTCCAAGAAGATACGAAGACCATGAACGATTTCGATCTTTTTATCAATGCGATGAAAAATACCGTCAATAATTATGCCCAAATGATCCAATCGAGCGTTTATCTCTCCAATGCAATCCGTTTTCTGCCGATCCCATATGCGGGAGAAGTCTCCAACGCCACCAAACTGTTCTCTAATACCCTGCTCCATCTCAATACCGCCGGCGTCGCGCTCGACCGTTATCGCCAAAGCTCGGCATACTTTTTGAAAAGTTTCGCCAAACTCTCTCCCGACACCGCAACTCCCTCAGAACTGGCAAAACTCGCTATGTATGCCGATACCCGCATGATGGCGGATGCACGCGATCTTCAAATCGCGCTGCACAAAATATCTTCATCCGCTGCGATGATCGCCGCTACGGCGCAAACTCTTTCCAATGCCGCGGATTCGACAGGTAATTATCTCAATCAGGCCAAATCCCTGGTCGGAATGCAAAGCACGCAAGACGATAAAGTCAAAATAAACGAAAGTAAAACCTCTATCAATGCCCGTCTCGCACAGCTGAGCCAAAAAATCGCATCCTTGGAAAACAGTGCCGACACACACCGCCAAAATATCGCCAAAGCACGTATCTATGCCGATTTGGCGACTCAGCTCGATATCACTGAAACGACCCGCTGATTATTACGCCATTTTTTCTTAAAAAATTGCTGATTATGCCGATATAGTTACACTCCATATTAGGGAGGAAAGACCATGGATTCGATTAGTTCAACATCGGGTATGGGTCCGGAAATCTATGCGATGAAAAAAGCAATGGAGACGCAAGGCGAAGGGGTAATGAAGTTACTCGAAAGCGCCGGAGCGGCTTCTGCATCATCTAATAGTGTATCCGGATCCGCAGTGACCGGTATCGGTCAAACACTCGATATCCGGGCTTGAGGGCAATCCTGAATCAGGATTGCTCAATAGCTCTCTTCACCGACGGTGATGACAAAGTTATCATCCACTTCAACCACACCGAACGCATGCTGACCGCAAAAACTTTCATTTAACTCTTGTGCCCATGCACGCGCGATCCGCATCGCATTTTCTTTGTCATCAAAAGTCTTAATCTGAGGCATATTTTTTCGGATTGCGCATTTGCACATTTTTTCTACAACAACATGATATTCCATAATTTTCTCCTCTAGTGATCCGATTTACAGCCGCAGCCGCCTACCATACCGATGACAAAATTGTCATTCACTTCCACCAATTGAAACTCGTGTTTACCGCAAAAGTTCCCTTGCATATACGCCAACTGCGTTTGTGCGGCTTCATGAGCCGAATCTTTCGTTTCAAATGAGGCGATTTGGGAGAAGCCCTCTTTTTTCGCGCAGCTGCACAGTTTTTCAATAACTACGTGGTGTTCCATGCTCATATCCTTTTCAAGTAATTGTTACCTATCTGCATAGAACATTCCAGAAACGAAGTATCAACCGTTTCCCTCGTCAATCTGTGTTATAATAGTCAGTGTCCACTGTAACACCGAGGAAACTTGAATGAAGACAAAAGAGGCTTTCTGTACTCAACGCGCCTTCGTAACCGCTTTTGTCTATTTTGTATTCGGGACGTTATGGATTTTATTTTCCGATAATGCCGTCGAACTCCTCTCTCAAAACAACCTCAATCCAAACCTTTTGCAGACGTATAAAGGAGTTTTTTACGTTTTTGCCACCAGCATTCTCCTCTATTTTATGGTTTTGCGTTTTTTACACGTACAGGCAAAAGAGTACGCAAAAGAGATCGAAGCCCTGGAGACCCAAAATCGGCTTCGTGAATCTTTGGAGCAAACAGAGCAGATGTACCATGCGCTCTTTGACAATATGCTTGATTCCGTTGCTTATTGCCGGATGATTTACGCGGATACTACCCCGGTCGATTATGAATTTTTGCGTGTCAATCCCATCTTTGAATCGGTAACCGGAATAAAAGACCCCGTCGGACGAAAAATGAGTGAATTGATTCCCAATTACGCACGGGACAATTCCGAAACACTTGACGTATTCGGCGAAGTGGCTTCCAGCGGAAAATCGCGCAGATGAGAACATTACCTCAAAGCCGTCGACAAATGGTTCAGTTTTTCGATTTACAGTTTGCATGCGGGTGAAATCATCGTCATCGCTTCAGATGTTTCCGCTGAAAAAAAAGCGCTTCAAGCACTTAAAAACCAAGAAGAGATTCTCGAGCGTACCAGCCAAATGGCAAAAGTCGGGGGGTGGGAGATCGATCCGATCACACTAAAAGGGAGATGGACTGCCGAAGTTGCCCGTATTCATGATTTAGATATCGATACGGAGATCGACGTTCAAAAAGGGATCGGATTTTATACCGAAAACTCCAAACCTATTATTGCCAAAGCCGTTCACGACGCGATTAAAAATGCGTTACCTTACGATCTCGAGCTGGAGATCATCTCCGCTAAAGGGGTACATAAATGGGTCAGAACTACCGGAAATCCTATAGTAGACAACGGTCGGGTAGTCTCCGTACGAGGAGTGATGCAGGATATTACCGTCCAAAAACTGGCCCAGATCAAACTCGATGAGCAGCATGTACTGTTAGAAACCATCATTAACAGCTCCCCCGATGCCATTTTTGCCAAAGACAGGGAGGGCAAATATATTTTGTTCAACGAAGGGGCGGCAAAACTGGTCGGTATCCCGGCAGCCGAAGTTATCGGAAAAACCGATAAAGCACTCTTCTCTTCCGAAGCGGCAGATGCGCTGCGTGAAATCGACCGCTCGATTCTGGAATCCAAAACCATCAAAGATATCGAAGAGCACCTTACCGCCATCAACGGCGAGAGCAAATACTATTGGGCGACAAAGGGACCTTTATTCCGTGAATCGGGAGAGTTGCTCGGATTGTTCGGTATCTCCAGAGACATCACCGAACGCAAAAATGCCGAAATCAACCTCCTCCAGCATAAAACCATCTTCGAAAACCTTGCCGAAGGGGTTTATGCCGTCGATACCCAAAACCGCTGTACCTATATCAACAATGCCGCACTTCATCTATTGCAAATGACCGAAGAAGAGGTGTTAGGCCAGAAGCCTCACGATATTTTCCATCATCATACCGATGACGAAACCGGGAGTACCTGTTTGATAAATGACGCCGTTCTTTCCGGAAAACAGGTTCGTATAGAAGACCACTTTATCTCTAAAGAGGGGAATATTTTCCCTGTATCGGTCAGCGTTTCCCCGATTAGGCTTCAGGAGACGCTGATCGGCTCAGTGATCACGTTTGAAGATATAACCCAGCAACGGGCAAGCCAAGCATTTATTATCGAAGAAAAAGAACGCTTCGATTATATGGCGCACCACGATCCTCTTACCGATTTACCGAACCGGTTCAGCCTCTTAGAAACCCTTAAAAACAAAATGGGACGTACGCCGAGTCAGCCGTTTGCCTTATTATTTCTCGACTTGGACGGCTTCAAAGAGATCAATGATTCCTACGGACACCCGTTCGGAGATGCATTGCTGATACATTTTACACAGCTTCTCCATGATATTTGTACCTCTCATGCCTTCCTTGTCCGAAGCGGCGGAGACGAATTTGTCATTCTGACATCGACTACGGAACGCGAAAAGATTAAAATAACGATCGGCAAATTAGTCGAAAGGCTCTCATTACCGTTTTTAATAGATGGGACCGAAGTGTATATCACTGCCAGTATCGGTATCTCTTTTTATCCCGAAGATGCCGACACCCCCGAAGATATTCTGAAAAATGCCGATGCCGCTATGTACAATGCCAAAAGATCAGGTAAAAATACCTATAGCTTTTTTGACAAAATCCTCACCAAAGATATTTTGGAAAAAACCATCATCGCTACAAATCTCAAAAAAGCGATCGCGAACCACGATTTGCTGCTGCACTATCAACCCCAAATCGACCCACAAACGAACCGCATAATCGGGATCGAAGCACTAGTGCGGTGGATTCATGATGAAAAAATGATTCCGCCTACCCTCTTTATCCCTATCGCCGAAGAGAGGGGATTGATCGTAGAACTCGGTGCTTTTATTTTGGAACAGGGCTTTTCAGCGGCCCAACAGTGGGCCGATATGGGAATTTTACCCGGACGGCTCGCTATCAATGTCTCCGCACGGCAGCTTACCCATCCCAATTTTTTCAATCAGCTGGTTACCCTTCTTCAAAAAACCGCGTGTAATCCGGAATGGATCGAACTTGAGATCACCGAAAGCTCTATCCTCGAATATCCCGACAAGATGATTGTTTTACTGGAGAAAATTAAAAATCAAGGGTTCAAAATATCAATCGACGATTTCGGAACCGGATATTCGTCGCTCTCTTATCTGAAAAACCTTCCGGTCGATAAGCTTAAAATCGATATTTCGTTTATCCGGAACATTACCCACGAACCGAAAAACCAATCTATTGTCAAAACGATCATTGCCCTGGCTAAAGGGCTGGGAATGTGTGCTCTGGCCGAGGGTGTCGAAAGTTCCGAAGAACTCCAATTTTTATCCGACCACGGTATCGATTCGGTACAGGGATTTTACTATTACCATCCTATCAGCAAAGAGACGTTGCACGATCTCCTGATCCGTAAAAATGAGCTCTCTCCCCATATCGGCAAAGGGACCTTCTGCTAATATGAAATCAATCCTCTTCTCATTTATCCTTTTACTGCAATTGGGGTCTCTGACACTTTTATCCGGTAAAACGCAAAAACTCGATGTCGGTATCATCTCTTTTCGTCCGATCGATCAAAATCAAAAAATATGGCAGCCTTTGGCCGATGAAGTACACGCTTACAATTCCAATCTCGAACTAAATTTAACCTCCGGTTCTCTCTCGGAGATCGAACGGCTTGTCGCACAGAACCGTCTTGATTTTGTTATCGTCCACCCTGCCGCATTTATCGAAATGGAATATAAATACGGGATTACGAATATCGCTTCACTGATTCGGCAAACCAAACCGAACGGAGAGCATCTGATACAATACGGAGGAGTTATCGTCACCCTCGCATCACGCAAAGATATCGCCACCCTCAAAGACGTTCGCGGCAAAACGATCGTTACCACGCATAAAGAGGGAACAGCCGCAATGCTGATGGAGCAAGAGACTCTCATGGAAGCGGGAATCGACATTATCAAAGAGTGCCGCATGGTTTACAGCGGCCAACCGACTGAAAAAGTGATCACCGCTTTACGCGAACATCGGGCGGACGTTGCTTTTGTCCGAACCGGATACATCGAAGAGATGACCGAAAACGGGCTTCTAAAACCGGGAGAATTGAAAGTTATCGGAGCACGTAACGACATCGGTTTTCCTTATCTGCATTCCACACGGCTCTATCCCGAATGGGCCGTTGCATCGACCGATAGGCCCGATGTTCAAACGATTAAAGCCTTTACCGTCGCTTTATATCATATCCACACCGATGCATCCAAAGACTTTCATGAATTCAGTATCCCCCTCTCCTATCAAGGGGTTCGGACACTTATGGAAAAATTCCATGTCTATCCCTTTGACCGCTCTCCTACTTTTCTCGAATTCGTCAAAGAAAACAGTCTCATCGTCATCGGTTTTTTTGCCTTAATCGCTTTTGGAAGCGGATTGTTCACCCTCTACTATTTCTTCTCTTCGCGCACTCTGGTAAAACACTCCAAACAAATCGAAACGATTATGGCAACGGCAGGTGACGGCATCCATGTACATGATCAAGAGGGTAACCTTATCCTTTTCAGCGACTCGTTTGCTTCGATGCTCGGATACACACGCGAAGAGATGTCCGAACTCTCCTTAGAGGATTGGGATCACCATTTCAGTTCCGATGAAATATCCTCTCTAACCGAACAGATTATCCAGAATCGAACCACTTTTGAAACCCGGCATACACGAAAAGACGGAACGATCATCGATGTCGAAATCAATGCTAAATCGATTATGATCGATAACAAACGCTATTTTTTTGCCTCCTCCCGAGATATCACCGAGCAAAAACGTATCCATGCAGAACTGTTACGTCATAATATTATCTTTCAAAATATCGCCGAAGGGGTTTATGCCGTCGATACGGATAACCGATGTACATACATCAATGCTGCCGGAATGCAGCTACTGGGGTGGAGCGAGTCGGAAGTCCTCGGGAAAATCCCCCATACCCTCTTTCACCATAACCATTTTGTCGATGCCGATTATCCTATCGACGAATGTCCGATCGTTCAGGCGATACGGACAGGTGGCAGCACAACCCTGGAAGAGGTTTTCATACGGAAAGACAAATCGGTCTTTCCCGTCAATGTCACCGTTGCCCCTATCCATGAAAACGGTACTCTGATCGGTTCCGTCATCACCTTCGAAGACATAACGATTCAAAAAATCCACCAAAACAATCTGATTCAGGAAAAAGAACGTTTTAACTATATGGCCTATCATGATCCTCTGACCGATTTGCCGAACCGTTTGTACTTGGTAGAGTATCTGCAAGAGCAAATTGCTCGTCCCAATCACACCTTTGCATTAATCTTCCTCGATTTGGACGGTTTTAAGGTCATCAATGACTCATACGGGCATCGTTTCGGAGATCAGATTCTCATCCAATTCACCCGGCTTCTGCAGTCGGTTATGCCGGAAAGCACCTTTATCGTCCGTACGGGAGGAGATGAGTTCGTCACGCTTCTCCCTCATGATACCGATACACTTTTATCGCATCTTGAAACTCTGATCCATCGACTGAATCAGCCGTTTTACGTCAATCAGGTCGAGATCTATATTACCGCCAGTATCGGTATCGCCGTCTACCCCTCAGATGCTTCCACAAGCGAAGAATTGCTCCAAAATGCCGATGCGGCAATGTACGAAGCCAAGCGCAAAGGGAAGAATACCTACAGTTTTTATCAAAATGAGCTTACGGCAAATGCCCTCAGCCGTACGATTTTGACGACAAATCTCAAAAAAGCGCTCCAAAACCACGGATTAAGCCTCTACTATCAACCGCAAATCGATGTTAAAACAGAAAAAATCATCGGACTTGAAGCATTGATCCGGTGGTTTACCCCCCAAGGGGCAATCTCTCCGGGACAATTCATCCCTATTGCCGAAGAGACGGGGCTCATCGTCGAGATCGGCGAATTCGTCTTGTACGAAGGATGTAAAGCGGCAGTCGCGTGGGCAAATCAGGGGATTCTCCACGGACACGTCGCCATCAACGTCTCGGCCCGCCAACTGATGCATCATAATTTCATGAATACTCTCGACACCGTCATTCGTCAAACCGGCTGTAGTCCCTCTTATATCGAACTCGAAATTACCGAAAGCTCCATTCTTGAACAACCCGAAAAAATGATTTCGATGCTGCAAGTTATCAAAAGCAAAGGGTTCAAAATCTCCATCGACGATTTCGGAACGGGGTATTCCTCCCTCTCTTACCTTAAAAATCTTCCGATCGACAAGCTCAAAATCGATATCTCTTTTATCCGAAACATCACTCATGAGCCGAAAAATCAGACCATCGTTAAAACCATCATCGCTTTGGCGAAGGGGTTGGGCATGAGCGTTCTGGCCGAAGGGGTCGAAAGCACGGAAGAGAAAGCGTTTCTAAAAACGCATGAAGTCGATTCCATACAAGGATTCTATTACTACAAACCGATCTCTGCCGACGATATCACCGTACTCTTACAGGCGTAAACTCCTCACTCGCCGATCATTACGCGGTTACGTCCGTTTTCTTTGGCAAGGTAGAGCTGTTTATCGGCCTCTTTGTAGATATCATCGCACGACATTGCACTTTGAGACTCGTATACCGCAATCCCGATAGAAACCGTCACATATTCTCCCGCCGTGTTTTGAGCATGCGGAAGATGTAAATTTTCGACCGCCGAGCATATCCGGTTGGCCAGCGCATAATATTCGTCTCGGCTCATGTTGCTTAAAAGGATGCCGAATTCCTCTCCTCCGAGCCTGAAAGCGTATTCTCCGCTTCGCAATGTATACGAACGGAGTATTTCACTGATTTTGATCAATATCGTATCGCCGGCCGCATGCCCGTACGTATCGTTATACAGTTTGAAGTTATCGACGTCGAGCATCATTAAGGCTATCGAATAGCTGTGTCGGTTGACTCGATTCATCTCTTCTTGAATCACTTGGGCGTAATGACGGCGGTTGAACAGTCCCGTCAATCCGTCGGTGATCGCCAGGTCTTCTACTATTTTCTGATATGTAATATCATGTCGAACCGCCGTATAACCGACGATTTTACCATCTTCGATGTTCGGTGAGATCATCGTATCTACCCAATAATACCCTCCGTCGGATTTGAGATTCTTAATCTCTCCGCGCCATATTTTTCCGGCAGTTATCGTTTCCCACATCTCTTTAAATAGTGAATCCGGCATATCGGGATGGCGTATGATTCGATGATTTTTACCGATCAGTTCTTCTTTCGTATATCCGCTGATTTCGCAAAAGGCGACTGACGCATAAATAATCAGCCCGTTTGCATCGGTTTGAGACGTGATTACATGCTGATCGACGATATTAATATACTCTTGCAGTTTTTTGGATTTTTGTACAATTTTAGCTTCCAACGTCTGATTGAGTTTTTCAATCTCGCTTTTTTGATTGATCAGCAGTGTATTTTGGTCGCGAAGCTGCATCAGTTTATCGTATATATCGGATGACATCCGGTTAAAAGCATCCATTAGAATCTGCCATTCCAAATCGTATTTTTCTGTTTTGAACTGAACCCTATAATCTCCGTTCGACATTTTGACCGCATTATAGGTCAGTTCCTGTATCGGTCGGAACAACGATCGAAAGCCCGCAACCACCAGCATAATGACGATGACAACCCCCATGACGAACAATACACCCAGTGAAACGGTCTGTTTGTACCATTCATCCAGTAATTCGGATTCATTAATACTGACCGCTATTTTCCAATGCAACTGCGGCTCGTATCCCCAGGCTATCGCGACATCTCTCCCCGTTGCATTTTTGATATATTGTTGTCCGAACGTTTTCGTAAAAGCATTGTTTAACATTTTTGTCCGATCAGCGTCCAGAAAGTCGTATGAGCCGATCGGGGTATGGCGGATCGGTGCCATACTCATCAGTTTGTTCCCGTTCATCACAACGGCAAAAACCTTTCCTGAATTCCCCAGTTCAGAATAGTCGTTAAGAATCTTTTGAATCGATTTGTTATCGATCTGCGCCGCCAATACTCCGATGATTTTACCGTTTCTGATGATCGGTTTTGCCATAAATGCGGCGTAATCATGGCTCGGGGAATAATATTTGTAATCGGAGATATACGTTTCATGATCTTTCATAGCATCCCGAAAAACACGGCTCAGCTCACTATCGGCATACGGTCCGTTCAACAAATTGGTACCGTTATCACTCTCTTTTTTAACCGTATAGACGATATTGCCCGAAGAATTGATAACAAACATATCGTAAAACTCATTTTCATCGGCAAAAACGGAAAGGGTATTTCTCAGACTCAAAGAGGGGCGTTCCCAAAACTCCTCCGTAAACAATTGAGAGTCGTTCGATGTAAAATTGAACAGATGAATCAGATTATTTATTGCAATGTATTTGCATTTTACGTAAGTATCTATATTCTCCATTTTATGGGATAGAATCGTATTCATTTGCGACAATCCGTTTGCACGGATCGTTTCTCGGATTTGCATCGTGGCGGAAATGAGGACGGCAAACGTTACGATCGATACGGCGATCAACAATAAGACGGTTCGTCGAAGTACGGTTATTTTATTCTTGAGAGCCATTGCAACTCCTTTAGAGCCCTTATCATCGCATTTTCAAACTTGAATGAATATAAATTAATTTAATTTTTCGAAAAACCTGTTTTTCATGATAGATTATCATGGTTTTAGTACTTTTATAAGAGAATAATAGAAGCATACACCCTTTAAAAAGCTACTAGAAATTAAAATTCATCGGAAGCTAAGCGAGAGAAGCGAAAAATAGCGCTAGAATACAATAATGAATGGCAGTTCATAGCACTAACGGATAAAGATGAAAAATTTGCACGAAGAACATATTGAAATCACCCGAGAAGTCAAAGAAGCGATCAAAGAGATTAAAGTCGTTTTTCCGGCCTATTACGGAAAGCTTTACTCTGAAAAAGCCCATTTGCGCAATATCGAACTGAAACCGGACGAACTGTTGACCAATGAAATGCTGGACGAAAAAATCGTCCGTCACATCATTACCCTCTCCAACTGCGCCGATCAGGCGATCTTAGCGATCGAAACACAGGACAAGCTGATTTTGCAAGCCGTCTTATCCGAAACACGCAAACTTCAAGAAGAGATTCAAGAACTTCAAAAATTCGTTTACGAAGACAGCCTCACCAAAAGCTATAACCGCAAATGGTTTGAAGATACCGTATTGGAACACGATCACATTACATTGCGCGAAAGCGGCACGATCGCCATGGTCGATTTGAATAAATTCAAAGAGATTAACGATACGTACGGCCACGTCGTCGGTGACAAAGTTTTAATCCATATCGCTTTAAAACTCAAAGAAACGGGGGGACGGGTTGTCCGCTACGGAGGCGACGAGTTTCTCATTATATTCGATGCCGGTACCTCTTCACGCGATATCGATTCAAAGCTTTCGAAACTGCTCCAATATTTTGATAAAATCCATTTCAAAGTTGAAAAAAACTCTTTTAAAATCAGTTTCGCTTACGGAATCGCCCCTTTTACCCGCGGAGCCGATATTCCCCATGTGATCGAAGCTGCCGACAAAGCGATGTACAAACACAAAAAATCGTCTTAAACGCCGATAATCGCTTTTTTCCAGGATGCAAACGGCTGATATTGTCTGATCCACGGTACTATCGCGTCACGTTTCATCGGCCTCGCAATCGCATATCCCTGCGCTAAAAAACACCCCATCTCGATCAATTTGCAACCGATCGCTTCGCTCTCGACCCCTTCCGCAATCACCGCTTTATGGAATACTTTGCTTAAACCGATGATACTCTCAACAAGTGAGAGATCTTCCTCCTCCGTCAAAATATCTTTGACAAACGATTGATCGATTTTGACATTATGGATCGGAAAATGACGCAAATAGGTCAAAGACGAATATCCCGTTCCGAAATCATCCAACGAAAGCCTAAATCCCATATCAAGACATTGATTGAAAATCGATTTGGCATGCGTTATATCTTCCAGCATTGCCGTTTCCAATACCTCGAACGTCAAATACTCCGGTTTAAAATCGGGGAACTTGCTTACCAAAAGACGCAGTTCCTGTATAAAATGGGGATTGAGCAGCGTCTCTCCGGTAATATTGACGCTGACTATGATCGTGCATCCTTGTTCGTGCCATTGCAGACACTGCCCCATCGCCTGATTGATTGCCCAATAATCAAACGTTATTCCCAAAGGGTGACCTTTAAGTGCCGGCAAAAAAACCGCCGGAGAGAGAAGCCCTTTTTCGGGATGATTCCATCGTATCAACCCTTCCGCCGCAAAAACTTCACCGCTGAGCATATTGACTTTCGGCTGATAATACAGCTCAAATTCTCCGTTATTAAGCCCTTTTTGCATCTCTTTGAGCATATCGTGATGCTCTTTGATCGATTCATCACGTTCGACATCGAAAATATGGTACTGATCCCGTCCCATCTGCTTGGCAAGATACATCGCCTGATCCGCCCGGCGCAGTAAAATGTCGGCTTCGATATCCCCCGAAGATGTCAGAGCGACACCGATGCTTGCGGAGACCTGCACACTGTTTTGTGCGATGATATAAGGCGATTTTACCGATTCCAAAAAACGGTTGAGAATATCCTCCAGATTATGGATACTGTCAAGATCATTGAGTAGAACAACAAATTCGTCCCCCCCTATCCGTGCAACGGTATCATCCCCGCGTACCTCATCTTTGAGCCGTTGTGCGATACTGATGAGGACATTGTCGCCCGCTTTATGCCCATAAAGATCATTAATCGGTTTAAATCCGTCCAAATCGATAAAACAAACAGCCATCAGGCTTCGGTTCCGTTTTGCCCGCGAGATTGCCATACTCAGACGGTCTCCCAAAAGGGTACGGTTGGGCAGCGACGTGAGGGCATCATAATGTGCCATATAATC
>NZ_CALDDG010000036.1 GCF_937936435.1 uncultured Sulfuricurvum sp.
TCTTCACCGATCTGGAAGTTTTCCAGTGAGCGCTGTGTCTGAGCACCCCAGTAGGTATCGTTCGGTACCCGAACTTCCCCCATCGTATCTTTTTCTATGCGAAAGCTCATTCTTATGCTCCTTGAAAAAAGTTATTGGCGTTTAGGGTATCGATCAGGCTCTGTACCGATCGGCACGATGCGGCAAACATCTCTTTTTCGGCATCGTTCAGCGTCACTTCGATGATTTTCTCCGCACCGTTGGCACCGAGCATCACAGGTACACCGCTCACGACGTCATGAAACCCGTATTCGCCTTCGAGATAGACGGCACACGGGTGGATCTGTTTGGTATCTTTCAAAATCGCTTCGACCATGATTGCCGTCGCTTTTGCCGGAGCATAATACGCCGATCCCGTTTGAAGCAACGCGACGATTTCTGCGCCCCCTTTACGGGTGCGTTGGACGATTTCGTCGATCTCAGCGCCGGTCAATACGTCTGAGAGAGGAACCCCGGCAACGGTCGAATAGCGTGGAAGCGGAACCATATCGTCACCGTGGCCGCCCATAACGGACGCACGGATTTGCCCGCCTCCGTATCCGAGTTTTTCCTGGATAAATGCCGCCATACGCGCACTGTCCAAAACACCCGCCATACCGATGACGCGGTTGCGGTCGAAACCGCTGTCTTTGAGAGCGACATACGTCATCGCATCCAACGGATTCGAAACCATGATAACGATAGCGTTCGGAGAGTATTTGGCAACCCCTTCGATTACTTCACGTGTCACTTTGGCATTGATCATCAACAAATCGTCGCGGCTCATTCCCGGAAGACGCGGGCTTCCCGCCGTAATAACGACGACGTCGCAATCGGTCAAATCGGCCATTGTCTCAGCGACGCTTACCACAGAGTGGCTTCGGACGGCGGCGGCGGCCTGAGACATATCCAGCGCTTTTCCTTTTGCGATTTCGATTTTGTTATCGCGTAAGATGATCTCATGGCATGAGCCCAGCATTGCGAGTGAGTAGGCGATTGTCGATCCGACATTCCCTGCCCCTACAATTCCGACACGTTTTCCTTTTACCATTTTCGTACTCCTTGTGTCATATTCCCTGTTCTCTTATGCGCACTATACTCATCACTGATTTTATCCAAAATCACCGATAAGCATATGAGCCGAGAACAAAACAAAGACGACGAATCGTCTTTTATCTATAGAGAGGTCTCTGCAGATAAAAAACGATAGCGCATTATGGCAAATGAATCCAAAGGGGACAAGCCCTTTGGAAACATTTTTAGATCGATGCGATGATGGCGTTTAGGGTTTCTGATGGACGCATTGCTTTTTCCGCTTTAGCGAAATCAGGGTGATAGTAACCGCCGATATCTTGTGGTTTCCCTTCTACTGCGAGAAGTTCTTCCATGATTTTTGATTCATTCTCTACCAATGATGCAGCGACCGGCGCGAATTTTGCCGCCAATTCCGCATCTGCAGAGTTTGCCAAAGCCTGTGCCCAATATTGAGCGACGAAGAAATGGCTTGCTTTGTTGTCCGGCTCGCCCGCAGAACGGCCGGGAGCTTTGTTGTTATCCAAATAACCGGCGTTCGCTTCGTCAAGCGCTGCCGTCAATGCCGTAACTTTGGCATTTTTCGCTGTTTTGTTGATATGGCGAAGGGCTTCGGCAAGTGCCAAGAACTCTCCCAAAGAATCCCAGCGAAGGTGTCCTTCCGCAAGAAACTGATCCACGTGTTTCGGAGCCGATCCGCCCGCACCCGTTTCGAACAATCCGCCGCCTGCGAGCAACGGAACGATCGAAAGCATTTTCGCCGATGTACCGAGTTCCAAGATCGGGAACAAGTCTGTCAAGTAGTCACGTAAAACGTTACCCGTTGCCGAAATCGTATTTTGACCTGCACGTACGCGTTTTAATGAGAACGCCATCGCTTTTTCAGGAGCCATAATATGATATTCTACACCTGCTTTGTTGAATTCAGGAAGATATGCGTTCACTTTTTTGATGATGTTTGCATCGTGAGCACGGTTTTCATCCAACCAGAATACGACAGGTACATTCTCGATTTCCGCACGTTCAACCGCAAGTCGTACCCAGTCTTTGATCGGAATGTCTTTCGCACGCGACATACGCCAGATATCCCCTTTTTCCACGTCAAAGCTCATCAACGTTCCGCTCGCATCGCTAACGGTTACGACACCGTCTTCCGCAATTTCAAACGTTGTCGGATGAGAGCCGTACTCTTCCGCTTTTTGCGCCATCAAACCGACGTTTGAGACAGATCCCATCGTCGTAACGTCGAATTGGCCGTTATGTTTGCAGTCTTCGATGATTTCAGAATACATCGTTGCATAACAGCGGTCCGGAATCGTAACGATACATTGGTTTACTTTGCCGTCCGGTCCCCACATTTTACCGCCGTCGCGTACGACGACCGGCAACGACGCATCGATAATGATGTCGTTCGAGAAGTGAAGGTTTGTAATCCCTTTGTCCGAATCGACCATCGCCATCGGTGCGCGAGCTGCATAAACCGCTTGCATAGCTGCGTTGATCTCCGCTTGTTTTTCAGCTGAAAGTTTTTGCATTTTTTTCTCAAGATCGCCTAACCCTAGATTCGGGTTAATACCGACCGATTTGAAATCGTCTGCGAATTTCTCATACACGTCTTTAAAGAAAACCGATACCGCATGACCGAACATGATCGGATCGGAAACTTTCATCATGGTCGCTTTGAGGTGGATCGACCAGAGAATCCCTTTTTCTTTTGCTTCGTCCATAGACTCGGCCAAGAAAGAACGGAGCGCTTTCGCACTCATGAATGTAGCATCCAACACTTCTTTGTCTTTTGCATCGATCTCTTTAAGTGTTTTGCCGTTCAAAGCGATGGTCACTTTGCCGTCACCGTTTTTGATAACCGATTGCTCATTTGCGTAAAAATCGCCGCTGTTCATGTGAGCGACGCGTGTTTGCGAACCTTGATCCCATGCACGTAGTTTGTGCGGATTTTTCTTAGCAAAGTTTTTAACCGCAACGGCTGCACGACGATCCGAGTTACCTTCACGAAGGACAGGATTGACCGCAGAACCCAAACATGCCGAATAGCGGGATTGGATCTCTTTTTCTTCTTCGTTTTGCGGCTCTTCCGGATATGCCGGAAGATCGTAGCCTTGTGCTTGGAGCTCTTCGATACACGCTTTTAACTGCGGGATCGAAGCCGAAATGTTCGGAAGTTTGATAATAACACCGTCAGGCTGGGTAGCAACGACACCGAGTTGCGCTAGATTATCCGGGATGCGTTGAGCATCGCTCATTCTCTCCGGAAAAGTAGCGATAACACGACCTGCGAGTGAAATATCACTTGTTACCACTTCTACGCCTGCTGCTTTTGTGAATGCATTTACGATCGGAAGAAGCGAATATGTCGCCAATGCCGGTGCTTCGTCAATTACTGACCAAATGATTTTTGCCATCAGGTTCTCCTGTCATTTATTTATACGAGCATCATAACACTCATGCGTGTCATTTATCTCGAATAAACTTACAAAAGGTGACAAAAGTGCTAAATATGTTTCATTTTGTAGCATTTAGTATGTTTTTACGGTGTGTAGAAAAGTAACTACTGTAGATATGCTCCCCATTTTTGCCCCGGACGAAATACAGATAATCGGTTTGTGCGGGATAGATAGCCGCATGGATTGCCTCTTTTGAAACATTACAGACGGGTGAAGTAGGTAAACCTTTGTATTTGTACGTATTATAGGGGGTTGTGTCGGTTCGTATCCGTTTTGCGGTTACCTTCTGATGAGAGAATTCTGCATAATTCAACGTCCCGTCCATTTGCAGGCGCATCCCTTCTTTGATCCGATTATCGATAACGGAGCTTACCATCGGCATATCGTCGATGGAAGCCGCTTCTTTTTGAATTACGGAAGCTTTGGTTACAATATGTAACATATTTTTTGTATTGAAAGGCTGATTGTACTCAGCGAATATCTGCTTCATCTTCTTATCGGATTTATCCAGCAGGTATGCGATCAATCGCTCTTCGGTAATCTTGCGCGGGATGCTGTAGGTATCGGGTACGAAGTTCCCCTCGCTCATAGGGGCTTTTTCGTCATACGCTTTTTTGAGTAGATCGTATTCCAGATGAAGTTCGCTTGCGATCTGATACAAAAACATATAGGTCGTTTCGCCGGGGATCAGCGTAATCTCCTGTAAAGCGGCCTTGGCAGTAGTCAATCGGTACAAATAGACGATACGACTGAGTTTTTCGTCTTTGATATTGATCCATCCCTGCTGCGGCTTTCCGATTAGGCGTAAAATATAGGCATCGATCCAATGAACATTTACCCCATCTTTTTGGAGCTGTGTTATACTTTTAAAGA